>CAYPDD010000019.1:9174-10071 GCA_964409395.1 uncultured Candidatus Saccharibacteria bacterium
CAACGCTGAGTCTGCCAGGTCGTCGGGATTGCCAGTTGCTTTATCGGAATATTTTTTATAAATGTTCGTACTCCATTTGCCGTCAAAATCCTCTATCTGAAACGGACCTTTAGCATTTCCGCCCCTTGCCCAAATGCCATTACTTCCGGCCGTAGCTCGTATCGAGTCACCATGCTCTGCCATAAATATAGCACCGAGAAGCGCTGGTTGAATCCCAACCTTATTGGCCGCTTCCTCAATCGCTGATTGATAACCACTTGGAGCATCGCTCCATGAAGTACAGTGAACATTGCCAAATAATTTTATTGACTCGACAGTCTCCTTTATTCTGCCACTCCAAATAGAGCTTCCGGCGGCGATAAAGGCGAGCGATAGTATGCCGACGAAGCCCAAAGATACCAATATAATTATATTCGTACGAGAAAAAGGTTTGCGTTTGTTATCAGACATTAGATTATTGTTCTAATAATTGTTTTGGATCAGTCGTTATGATTTGATCTTCTGTATAAGAGGCGACTGCCTTGAAGGCGACGTGATTTAAGCCTGCGAAGAATAATCCCTCTCCAACATCAGACTCAAGTAGGAGATATTTTTCACCCTCGGTCAAATTAAACGTCTCAGCGACGATATCAATCGAAGCGGTCGATTGTTTCATCAGTACCTGCATTGAGGAGTTTGCTACTACTGCCTTGCCATATTTACTACCAAGAAAATCCTCAACATCTTGGCTGATGATTGTTAGCCCAAGATAGTATTTTCTGGCTCTCTTGGCCAAGCCATGAAGGAACTTAGCTGAATCTTCATACTGCATCATCCACCATGCCTCATCAACGATCATCATTCTTTGCTTTAAATTCATCCTGACTTTCGTCCAGATATAATCAAGGACGGTGTAGA
>CAYPDD010000020.1:0-2018 GCA_964409395.1 uncultured Candidatus Saccharibacteria bacterium
AAACATTAGCAAAAGCATCGCTGAGGTTAGAATAACGTTTTGCACACTGATATTCCTCGCCACTGATAAAACGATATTCTTTCTGGACTGAGTCGTACCATTTCCCTTGAATTGTTGTATTCATAACCCCTTCCATTAGCACAAGCATCTGTTCTGGAGTCTGACTTCCAATCGATGCATAAGGCTGGTGACCACTATAGAAATACCAGTTCATAAATTCTGTTGTTGAAGGATTTCTACCTAACATTTTCTTATAAACAGCAAAGATTTTAGCAGCACGAGCCTTTTGTTGGTCTGGAGTCAATTTCATTGGTGGAACCTGATAGATTCTAATTGTCTTGAAAAGTTTCTTTAGACTATGTGCATAATATACCTCGCTCATATCGTAATTTTCTGTTCCAGCAATCTTTTTAGGAGCTGGGGGGGTGATTGGCCTGCTATCGCCTCCTCCTAAGTTAATACGAAATCCGGGGCCAGCAAGCATAAAACCACCTTTGGCTGTTTGACCGATTGATAGTGGGATTGGCACAGGACCAGCCATCACAAAGCCACCTAGACCCATACTACCATCTTTTGCGATAGATAGACTGACACCGACACCGGCGACGCTACCTATCGGCAAGCTTGCACCAGTGATACCATTTTTATCAAAACCAACGCCGATATTACCCAATCCGACAAGTTGACCAACATTTACAGATCCAGAAAGCGAGCCATTTGTACCGATGCTCAAACCACCAATGGCATTGCCAGCTGAATCGTTATAGGCATAAGTCATGGCCAGATTGCCCTTACTGTCAAAAGCCATACCTAAATTACTACCAGTAGTTATATCTTTAGTGCGAGCAACATCTTTGGTTTGCTCTTTCCCATTGGCGTCTAATAATGGCTTGCCGTCAACGCCAGTAACAACTACCTTATCTACAATTGGAACGCCCTTGCTGTCAACCACAGCGACACCTTTTACTGAAGTAAATTTAGAAAGATCAACTGCTCCGGAGATTATTCCTCTTGTATCAATTGTCAGGGAACCCATCGCATCGCCTAAAGTCGTATTCTTGGCTCCAGCAAACAAATTACCGAGAGGCAAAGGAATCTGAAATGATTTAGTGTTTGCATTATAAGCAAAGAGCTGACCAAAAGCTGTAAATGAACCACCGACGCTACCATCTCTAGCCACCTGCATCGAAGTCAATTCAAAGTATTTGCCCTCTGCCCCAAGTGAAAGATAGGCCTTACCATCTAATTTATTTAAATCAGCATAGACATTACCATTTCTGTCAGAGACAAAACTGATTTTTTGTCCAGCAAATTGGACTGGGATGTTAGCCGTATATTTTTGAGAAAATGGGTCAAAAGCGATAAAGCCGATAGCCTCAAAACAATTATCAGACTGAGCTCCACCGCCACAAGCAACTTTCTTCTTTATGTTAGTCACATACTCCATATGACCGGTTGCTGTATTCATCGAAACTGAGGTGCGATAAGAAGTTTTTAAAATATCGTTGCTCTCGATAATATTTGAGACATATTTTGCGAAAGTATTGACTCTCTCCTCAATCCCAACTGAATCAGCAGTTGTATCACCGATATAAAAGCTCATCGCTTTCGTATCCATTGGGATTGTATTTATATAATTTTCGATGATCCTGCGATTATCAATATTACCCATCTGCATTGCCGTAGCCAATAACTTCGCGCAACTACCGATACACGAACCACCATTTTTCAAGACATCGTCCACTATCAACTTGGCGTTTTCATTCAAATACTTGATTATCTCAGGACTAAAATAATTTTCTGCTGTAGCTACTTTTGGTGTGGCGGTAGTTGTTGTTGCAGTATTAGTCGATCCGACTGCAGCTTGAGCAGCTGCAATTTTGTCAGCAGCTCTAGCATCCGCTTCAGCCACGCCCGCTTTTGCCGCTGTATCAGCTTTTCCAGCGTCAATCATTGCATCTATCACTTTACCTACTTCGGCTACCTTCTCTATTGCATTATCAACTAGTCCTTTTTCT
>CAYPDD010000020.1:2028-9577 GCA_964409395.1 uncultured Candidatus Saccharibacteria bacterium
TTAGGTTCAGAAGCTACTCCCTTATTATTTACATCGATAGCTGTAACGACTTCTTTTACTATGTCGAGAGCTACATCTGAAACTCCAGCCGTAACAGCACTAGCTACCTTTTTGACAACAACTTTTGCTACTTCTATGTACTCATTTTTTCTAATCTGATCTGTTTTTGGATCTTTTAAAGCGATCATTAAAGCATTGTTATTCTTCTCTGCAAGTGCTTTATTGGCTGGAGTTGGCGTTTTCTTATATTGCTCGTTTGCCCACTTGGCTTCATTCATAGCGCTATGAAGAGTCGTCTCAAAAGGATTATGAGTCGTTTCGTTCCAAGCCTTTTGATCATTATTAACCCAAGCACCAGTGACTGACTTATTATTTACTGTTATTACTTTAGTAGCATCCCACTTGTAACCAAAATAAGCGAAATGAAGATTATCGATCACATCAGTCCCAACAACTCCGGCCAACGTAGTTGGAATTGTATTAACCATTTTGCCACTGATGGCCAAGGAATTAGCTTTATTTGGTGTTGCCAAAGTTTGATTGATAGCATACATCGCTTCATTGTTGACCTTATGGGCAGCAATTTCGCTAGCCGATTTACCAGCGCTCGTCCACTCTATTAGATTATCACCATTAGGATCCTTAGTGACCCAGGCCCCCTTGACCTCAAGGCCATTTTCTACACGTGTAGCAGTATCACTCCAGACATAGTTGCTTTGAGTAAGAGAAAAGTTATTAAGAGAGTTTTTAAGCGCTTGTGCCTGCAAATAATATACCGCACCATCGCCGACTGGAACCTTCATTGTTGTCTCTATAGTTGGAGTTTTGCTCGTATCAGCACTGATCAAATCAGTGAAGAAATAGATAAAACCACAGACCAAAAGGACAGCCGTTGAGATTATAAGCACCAACGCTTTTTTGTTAACCAAGCTCTTCTTTTCCATTTTCCTCCAAAGGATTATTTACCGAGTTCACATATAATAAAATGTTGCCAAATTAATAGCTACTTATCATTTTAAAGATATATATTTTGCCTGTCAAATATTTTTAATTGATAAAAGAATGCTTTTATGATTATCTATCATATAGACTCTTTTCCGCTACGGGGATTAGCGCAGTCTGGTAGCGCGCATCGTTCGGAACGATGAGGTCGTGAGTTCAAATCTCGCATCCCCGACCAATTGAAACTTTTTATCGACTCGGAACTATATGAAAAAGTATATTTCCGAAATCGGCAAAAAGGAGAACTAAAATGCCAGTTCTAACAGGCAATTTAAAGATCTGGACCGAGAAAGGTGGCGCATTTGGCCGCCTCAATACCTTCCCTTTCACCATCAATTATGAAGGTGATAAAGGCACAATCGTTTGCCCAGATGGCAAGCCAACTACTGGTGTCCGAGCCAAAAACTTAGACCTTTCAGGAGAAATCCAAGTCGAACAAATAGGAGACAGAATTATTTTCAAAGAAAAAAGATTTCAAATAATCATTAGCAGTGAAAATGAAATTGACTATCTTGGAAAAATAATCCTGAGTTCCTATATGCCTTCTATCTTCGAGGACGACGAAGTCGAATGCAAAATCAAGGAGACCGGCTGATGCCGGTCTCCGACCCCCCCAAAAAAAAATTGACAAAAAATAAACAAAAGCATATAAATAAAGTAATGGCACACATCAATAAAAATTTACTCCTCGCCCTCCTCACAACCCCTCTCCACGGCGGAAATTTTTGTTTGAAATAAATTCTTAAATAGCTCTTTCACAACACCATCCCGCCGTCAGGCGGTTTTTTTGTTTTTAATCTTTGGAGTTTGGGATAAAAAGCCCAAGCTATCAAAGATTAAGGGGGAATAAAAAGATGGAATACATTCAGGACAACGACACAAATCTTGGACTTGACTACACGAAAAATGGGTCAAGCTGGACAGTGAAATTGAAGATCATCCCAAGAAACAATGGCGGGATGGTATATCAGGGCTGTAGTAAGGACGAAGGATTACGGGAAGCCATCATAAGTGCTTCTCGCCAAGCTTTCGGAATTCCCGAAAGTATCAACGTAGTCGAAGAATACTACTGCGATAAATTCCGTTGCCTCTGCTACCGCTATACTGCTGAAGCCACCGGCGAATACCCTGAAAGAATCGCCCTGGCCTACTCTAAAATCTTCTGCTTCTTGCACAAACAGATGCAGACAAAAACAACTGCCATCAAAGCAACTATTATGCTCTGATGGATACCTCACAAAGTTTGGAAACGGACAACCCGAAATTTCAAACAACGAACAGGAAAAATGCAAACATCATTTTTCCCTGATAACCGAACATCCCGTTGCACAGCGGGATGTTTTTTATTTAGAGTTTTTAATATCGTTTTGAATTTTAACTGCCATCGTATGTAAGAATTCAAATAGCTCCCCTGCCTGCTCCTCCGGCAAACCAACTTTCCGAGCAATTTCTAATCTTTTAAGCTTTGCTATTTGCTTCCGCCCCAGATCCACTACCGGCGAATCAAACTCTTTTTTCAATAATCCAATTTCCCTAACGACTGATATACGCTCAGATAACAAACCAAACATTTTCTCATCAATCTGATCAATTTTTAAGCGCAATGACTCCAACATTTCATTATTCATTTTTCTCCATGATTTAAACTATTAATTTTATAATACTATCAAAGATAAAATATTTAAATCAGAGACTTAATAAAATCAAAATTTATTGGTAAAATATAAGCTATGAAGAAGTATCTGACCTATTTTGTGACAACAATGAAGATGAATACGGCCTACAAAGCCGATTATCTTCTGAGTCTTCTTCTTGACGCTGTTTTTTTCTTTATCTCTTTCGCCGTTTGGAAAATTGTTTTTTCCGAGGGCAACATTGATACAATCAATACCTACTCCCTCCGCGATACTATCACCTATTTTTTTGTCACTGCCATCCTCTTCCGTCTCGATGTTTCCGGCTCAATCTATCTTGGCTGGCAAATTTGGAGCGGTTATTTTACCAATGACCTGATCAAACCTTGGAGTATTACCATGGTCTCAGTTATCGATACTATCGCCGAAAAAACATTTATGATTCTCCTTTATATTCCGGTTGCTATCACAATTTTTATTGTTGCCCACGACTATATCTTGTTACCAAACTCTCAAAATGTTCTCTTTTTTATTATTTCCGTCGCTCTCGCTTTTTTCATGGCCGTGATGTTTAATCTTATTTTTCATGCCCTCACCTTTCATTATGGCGATCAGGATTCGAATATTGAGCTATTTAATTATATCGCCATCTTTTTGGCTGGTGCCAGCTTCCCTCTCGCCTTCTTGCCTCATAATATTGCCGTAATTTTTGAGATGCTCCCCTTCAAAAATATGTTCTTTGTCCCTATAGAAATATTTCTTGGCAAGATGGAGCCCTCGGCGATATATCGAAGCTGGCTAGAAACAATTGTTTGGACTATTATCTTCTATCTTGTTTTCAAACTTATCTATAAAAAAGGCCTTAAACACTACACCGGGACGGGACGATGATGAAACAAATAATAAAATTTTTTAAGATCAACGCAATTATTTTTCGAAATGCTTACATTCGAGATTCGAAGATTCCTGGCTTTGTGATCACAAATATCATCACTCAATTTCTCGATATTTCGATCTCAATTATTCTTTTCAGCGTTATTTTCGCCAACACGGAAAGTATGGCCGGTTGGAATTATTGGCAGGTAATTTTCCTTTATTCATTTGTAAAATTTCAAGCAAATCTAAATGGTGCTTGGACAAAAAAGGGATTGAAAAGTATGGCCACCGATCTAATCAGATTGGGTGACTATGACTTTTTTGCCACCAAACCTTTTGACTCAATGCTTCTAGTTTCTATCAGCAAGCCTCGACTTTACTCATTTATTCCCCTCCTTTTTGTTATTGGATTAATGTTTTATTCTGCTTCAAAATCCGGCTTCGACTTTGGTCTCGCTAATATCCTCTGGTTTTTATTTTTAACTATTTTCAGCGCCGTTCTTTACTATTTTCTAACCGTCATCACTGTTATCCCCGCTTTTTGGGCGACTCGCTTATCAGCGATCACCGATTTTATGAATCGAGCAGTTCAATTCGCCAAATATCCTAGCGGCGTCTTTTCGAATACTCTAAGAACTTTACTATCAACTGTCTTTCCTATTATTGTTATCTCTTATTTCCCGGTCAGAACACTCTTTTATCCGCCACAAATTAGCTATATTATATATATGGTAGGAATTACCTTTTTATTCGGCTATATCGCCAGAGCATTATGGCGCTGGGGAGAGAAAAATTATGGTAGTGCTTCAAGTTAAGATAAACAAAATATGAAAATAATATCTGCAAAAAATATCTGTAAGGGCTTCTCCAAATCTAGTTTTGATTGGAAGAAATTTCATTTTGACAAATCTGAAACCCTGGCTGTAAATAACCTTAGCCTTGAAATAGAAGAGGGTGAATTTATCGGCTTTCTTGGCCCAAATGGTGCTGGCAAAACAACTTTTCTAAAAATGCTCTCGGGTATTATCTACCCCGATTCCGGAACAGCTATAGTGCTTGGTTTTACACCATGGGAGCGTAAATTTGAATTTTTGCATCAGATTGCTATCGTTATGGGTCAAAAAAATCAGCTCTGGTGGGATCTGCCCGCAATTGACTCCTATAAATTGCTCAAAGAAGTCTACGAGATCGACGATGCACGTTTCAAAAAAAATCTTGACTATATGGTCGACTCTTTAGATATGAAAGACCTTCTGACGAAGAGACTCCGCAGCATGTCTCTGGGCGAGAGAATGAAATGCGAACTGGTCGCTTGTTTCCTTCATGATCCAAAAGTTATTTTTCTTGATGAGCCAACCATCGGCTTGGATGTTGTTTCGAGCCAAGCTATCAGAACTTTTCTCAAAAGTATCAACAAGGAAAAAAAGTGCACTATTATTCTGACCAGCCACTATATGGCCGACGTTGACGAACTTTGCAAAAGAGTTGTCATTATCAACAAGGGTAAGAAAATATATGACGGCGAACTGGAAAAACTAAAAACAAAATATGCACCTGAGAAAAAAATCCAGATTTTCCTGCCGACCCTTGAGGATAGAGAAAAATTTGCTCATCTGCCAATTGACCAAAAAAGAATTTGGGATGGCAACGGCATCATCACCATCGCCAAAGATAAGCTCGGCAATATAATTACTAAAGTATTTGAACTTTTCCCAGCTGAAAATATCACCATCTCCGATCCAGATACAGAGGAAGTCATCAGTAAAATATTTTCTGAAAAATAAAGTGACAAATCATAGGTAACTGCTCGCTCACACCATATTTGTCATCTCGAGCGGCAATAGCCAGCCGAGATATCTTCTGATTTGAAAAAGATTCCCTGCCCGTCCGGCAGGCGGGTCCGCTTTCAAGGAGTCGAAATGACAGAGCGGGTGAGCCGTTATAATCATGCTGCTTAACAAATTGATTTTTTTGTAGTAAAGTTTCTATGCGATTATCAGGGTGTGGCTTAGTTGGTAAAGCGCCGGGCTGGGGGTCCGGAGATCGGCGGTTCAAGTCCGCCCACCCTGACCAATAGTCCGCCTCCCCTTAGGCTGACGCAAATGTAGGCAAAAGCAGGCAAGCTTTGCCGCTTACCGATAATACAAACAGCGACTACGCTGACGATAATTCAAAAAATAAAGAAAACGATCGAATAATATTATAAAGATTTTAAACTTGGCAAGCAATAGGTTTGTTTAGTATGATAATATCCAAAAATTTATCAAAAATGTTAGAATAAAAAAAATAAAATGTATTAATATTTGACCATCTAACCTATTTTCATCTACAATAATATTATGAAAATAATACTAGCAACTGAAAGTTTCCTGCCAAATATCTCTGGTGTTGCTGTGGCCACAGAGAACCTAGCCAACAATTTAACCTCTGCCGGGCATGAGGTTTATGTTTTTTGTCCTAGCCGAAGTTTCGAGTCACACATCGATAAAAGTTTCAAAAAATATACTGTAGTTCGATTGAAATCAATTATCAATCCTTTTCGTCAAGGCTTCCGTATTACCGCCGCCTCAAATCATGAAATAACCAAAAAGGTTGAGGATATTGCGCCAGACCTTATCCACCTTCAAGATCCAGCAACCATCGGCACCGTCTTGCGCGATGTTGGCAAGAAATTAGAAATACCTGTTGTTATTACTAACCATTTTAGTCTTGAATATGCCCTCTCCTATGTCCGCTTTCTCGGTTTTATGGTCCCACTTGCTAAAAGCGCACTGGTAAAATATTTGGTTAATTTTTATGATAAATGCGATTATGTTGTCACGCCTACCGAGACCTTTGCCAAACAAGTCCGCAGTTGGGGCGTGACCACACCGGTCAAAGCAGTCTCCAACGGCATCTTTTTTGATCGTTTTCAGAAGAAATTTAGCAGAGAAAATATCGAGCAGTTCCGTGAGAAATATCACCTTCCAGATAATCCGACTGTTTTATATTTGGGTCGCGTCGACAAAGACAAAAGTATTGATATACTAGTAAACGCTGCCAAAACCGTTATTAGTAAGGTCAATGCTCACTTTATTATCGCCGGATCGGGCGACGAAATTGAGAATATTATAAAAATGACAGAAGATCTCGGCATCAGAAATTATTTCACCTTTTTGGGTCGGATTGATCACGAAAGTGATGATTTTTTACAAATTTATAAATCGTCGACCCTCTTTGCTATTCCTTCTACTATTGAAACTCAGAGTCTTGTCACCCTTGAAGCAATGTCCTGTGGTTTGCCGATAGTTGCTGCTAATGCAAATGCTCTGCCAGAACTGGTCAAGCCAAAATTAAATGGCTATTTGTTTACGCCAGCAGATGACAAAGAGATGGCAAACGATATTATTAGAATTATTAAAGACAAAAAATTAGCTCAAAAAATGGGGCACAACTCCGTCCACATCGCCTCCGATCATGAGATGTCTTTAGCTTTTGGACATATGCTCGATCTTTATAATGAAGCTATCGCTAAGAAATAATTTTTTGACACAAAAAAGCTCTGCTCGGGGTAAATTGGTCTTTATAAACCAAGTGGGTGGCCTCACGTTCTAACCACAGTCAGAACAA
The DNA here is from genome assembly GCA_964409395.1 of uncultured Candidatus Saccharibacteria bacterium. Lineage (GTDB taxonomy): Bacteria > Patescibacteriota > UBA1384 > XYA2-FULL-43-10 > 1-14-0-10-43-13 > CAYPDD01. The sequence continues at coordinate 9,150 of CAYPDD010000020.1, forward strand.
ATATTGACCTCCCTTAGTAACAAAAGTGTTAGCCCAATTTATGACCCAAGACAGAGCCAAAATCATAATATAATAAAACCCTGAGAAATAAAACTGCAGATATCAACAAGCCGTTTTTCTTTAAAATTGGACATCAATATCCTACCAAGATTGCTTTTGATAAATTCTGAAAACCTTGGTATAATTACACTTGAATAAAAGCAAAATAATGAACAAACCTCAACTTTTTGTTAAATCTGCCTGCCTAGCAACACAGGGAAAAATCGACGCCAGAGAGCTTGCTTGCGGAAAATTTCAGAGCAACATCGCATCTGACAATTTTTTGTTTTATCTAATAGAATTAAATTTCAGCTACCCAAATTCAAAGGTTATAAAAAAGATAACTCAGATTGTTGAGAACAACTGTAAATCAAATGAAGATAATATTT
>CAYPDD010000021.1:0-9326 GCA_964409395.1 uncultured Candidatus Saccharibacteria bacterium
ATACTCAAAAAGAGCTGTCCTAAAGTTACCAATGTGTGGCTCTCCTGTCGGACTTGGTGCAAAACGTGTAATTATTTTTTCGTTATTCATATGATTAAATTAACACAAAATTTTATTAAATTAAACACTTACCCTGCCATCGTTATCCTAGCAATGTAGCAATTTAACAATGGAACAATTCTATACTACCCCTCAACTGCGCTCTCGATATGCTCAATCTTCGGTTCGTCCATGCTCATATCAACGCCGACGACATCAATTCTAATAGTTCGGCTAGGATATTTTTGTTCAATTCCCCGCGCCAGAAGTCTAAGCTTATTTTGTTTGGCAAATCGCACTAACTCTTGAGCCAAACCGAAACCACTACCTCGGACTGTTTTAACCTCAACAATGACAATTGTCTCTTTATAACTCGCCAGAATATCAATCTCGCCAAATGAGAAATTAATATTTCTATCAACTATTTTATAGCCTTTGCCAACAAGGTATTTAACCGCTAAATCCTCCCCTATATTGCCCGTATTCTTATTTTTCGTTTTATCAAACATAATTGAATTTTAGCACAGAGGTTTTGCTATAGCCAAAATTAATTTTATGATACAATCTAAGCAAATTATTATTTTAGGAGCTCAAATGAAAGAGTCTGTTGGAGAAAATTTTGGTTTGAACGGAGAGGAAAAACAGCCAATAGCAATTGAGGATGAAGAGGTTGCTAACAAAAATAGTGAGAGAACTGTTAAACCGGAAATAATCGTTCAAAAGATTTTTGAGGTCTGGTTTGTCGATAATAATACAGCCAGCTTTAATGCCTTTAGCCAGGTCTTTATCAAAAGTTTGCCCGAAGTCAGCTTTAACACGTTTGGGAGTAGCGAAAAAGCTTCCAAGGAATTGTCCCGACGACAAGAGAGCGGTGACAAACTGCCAACTGTTATCTATCAGATTCATGATTTTGATGTACCAAAAGAAAAACAGGGAGAGCTTTCAGATCTCATCAACGAACTCGGCTCGGATGCTCCCATTCTTGTTAAAAATAGCGACAAACATATCGCCACTGGTGGTGATTTTGAGAAATCTATTAAAGAAAAAATTAATGAATACTTAAGTCGTTCCGTCCAAAATATTTTAGAGACATAGAGAAATTAACGAGTTTTGCGACGTAAGAAGATAACCGCAACGATCAAAAATAATACCGCCGAACCTCCGATTATAAAGAGATCATTGACGACTTTGGAAAAACCAAAACCGAGAATATTAACCTCTCTCATTGCGGTCATTGAATAAGTGAAAGGGATGACATCATGCAATTTAAGTATAAATGGTTGCATACTCTCCGGTTGGAATATCAATCCTGTTAATATTAATATCGAGAAAAATATCAGAGTCCCGACCTGAATTGATTCGCCGATTGTGTAAGTCACTGATGAGACAAGAAGACCAAGCGCAATCGCCGCTAACCCTGTCACAAAAGTAATCAGCCCTATCAACCATATTGGGCCAAGATTAACATCAAAGAAAAACTTAAGTGAGAAAATAGTTATCAAAGAAAGTGTTAGAGAGATACCAACATAAGAAACCATTTTGCCAAACACCATAGTCGCCTTTGAATATGGCGTGACAAAAAAACGCTCAAAGGTTCCATCTATTCTCTCCTGTGTTATAGCTGTCACAGAAGCATTTAAACAAATTAGAATCAAAAGCAAGATTATTATGGCCGAGGCATAGTAATCAAAGTAGCTAACCGTTTTTGATGTATTATCTCTAACAGATATCGGCGCAGATAGATTATTGCTATTCAATTTAGTCAGCGCTTCCAAGACGATCTTTTCTGCTCTTGCCGAAACATCTGGCACGATAGAATTACGTACAATTTTTATATCATCCCAAGAGTTACCACCAAGAGAAATAGTAACAGCTAATTTTGATTTATTTTCATATACGCTGGTTTCGGCCGAATCTTGATTTGTACACTCTTTAACACTCAATGTTTCTGAACTCTTCATTTCAGTAATTATTTTCATTGAGATTTCGTTTTGATATTGATTAAAAACAGAAACATCAATTTTATCTGGAGTATGAGCGACCGTATTGCCCAATAAATATATTAGAATTACCGGTTGCAAAAGAAAAACTAACAACAAACGGTAATCTCTCAGCATTTTTTTAACTTCGAAATATGCTATTTTAAACATTCTTCTCCAACTTCGAGATTGTAACAAAAACATCATGTAAATTTTCAGCTTCATATTTTTTAATAACTTCTTTTGGTTTACCAGCGTCAATAATTTTTCCCTGGCTCATAATAACCAGCTCATCGCATAGCTCCTCTGCTTCATCCATATAGTGAGTCGTCATTACTACAGTCGAACTCTTTTTAAGATTATTGAGCAAATCCCAAATTGTCTGACGAGCGACAGGATCAAGACCCATTGTCACTTCATCAAAAAAAACTATTTTGGGCTTATGAGCTATTGCACAAGCGATTGATAATCTTTTCAACATTCCTCCTGAAAGATTTTTGGCTAAGTTTTTTCTGACCTCATACAGACCGACATCTCTCAGAGCTTCATTTATCCTCTCCCGGTGATTCCCCACATAATGATAGGCCGAAAAAAAGAAATCAACATTGTCCCAAACACTTAAATTTTTGTATAACGCATCAGCCTGTGGCACATAGCCTATGTTATATCGAATTTTTTGAGAATCTTTATAATAATTTAAACAATCGATTTTAATCGAGCCAGAAGTCGGCGAGAGTATTGTCGTCAACATTCTCAGAGTCGTTGTCTTCCCCGAACCATTTGGACCCAAAATTCCAAAAATAGTATTTTCTTGAATGTCAAAGGAGATCTTGTCGACCGCTCTTTTATCGCCGAAGGTCTTGCATAAATTCTTGACCGAGATAATATCTTTCATAAAAATAATTTTATCAACCAATCGATATTTAAAAAATACCTCGCATTTTTCAATGTGAGGTATTTTTATTTTAGAACTATATATCGTGAACAATTTTATTCAGCTTTTTCGTCTTTCTTATCCTCGACGATTCTGTCGCCAGCAAGCGCTTCTGCTTTTGCAGCTAGCTCTGCATCTTCAGCGGCCTTTTTGGCAGCTTCAGCCTCAGCTAATGCTGCTGTTTCAGCTGCAATTTTCTCTAGCTCTTCCTCAGCACCCTTTTCTTCCCAAACCTTATGATCACGGTTTAGATCTTTAAGTCTAGCATTTTTGCCAGAAAGCTCTCGCATATAATAAAGTTTGCTTCGTCTAACTTTGGATTGTTTGACTCTCTCAACCTTAACAACTCGAGGACTATGAGTAGGGAAAACTCTCTCAACACCGACGCCAAAAGATTCTTTTCTAACAGTAAATGTGCCATCGAGACCAGCGCCGTGTTTAACAGCAATTACTAATCCTTCGAAAATCTGGACTCTCTCTTTTGTGCCTTCCTTAACTTTAAGATGGACTTTAACTGTGTCGCCGCTCTTAAGCTCAGGAGCATTTTTCTTCAAATATTTCTGTAAAACTTTTTCCATTATTTACCTGCCTTTTCTACTGCGTCGACATGAACAAATGTTCTCTTGTCTTTATTACCGGTAAAAGCAACGACCTTTTTTTCCTGAAAACGAACTATGCCCTCAATTTGAGCATAAATCGTGTAATCATCACCCATTCCAGCATTTTTACCAGGATGAAATTTTGTACCATGTTGACGAATGATAATTCCGCCAGCGGTAATTGCTTGGCCACCAAAAACTTTGACGCCCAATCTTTTACTTTGCGAATCTCGTCCAAGCCTGGTACTACCTGCTGCTTTTTTATGTGCCATTGTAACTCCCTATTAATTAAACAAAACCCTACAGTTTTTATTATTTTACTGGTGAGCTTTGATTTTATTTCGACGGTCGCAAACGCATGTGCCCTTGAGAGCGCCTAGAAATAAAATTAAAGTGAACCAGCTTTACCGAGGGTTAGCAGTAAGATTTCTCTCTTAACTACTTGATAGTCTCTGCCATAAACTAGCGGCGACTGAAGCTCAGTATACCCAATTTTTTTGATTTCGTCAACACAATCCCGGTAAAGGCTAAATCGTCTGCCCTCTGTCGTCTCAACAAGCGGGAAAACAACACAGAAAACTGGATTATAATGTTTGAGATTTGCCATATTAGCAAAAAATGAAAGATATAGCTCTTTTACTTTCGCGTATTCCCCCTTCGCTGACTTCAAAGTTGGCATAAATTTCTTCGGCTCACCCAAATAAGGCTCGGTCACTATTATAGCCTCTTCAACATTTTTTATAACTTGACCATCGATTGTGGGCAAAAAGTTCCTAGTTGTCGCATCTGCTTCGGCAATTAAATATGGTATTTTCGGCGAATCTTCATTTTTTGATTGAAGCCACAGGATGTTTGTCGAAGTATCATTCACAGCTTTGAAAGACTTATCACTGGCAAAAAATGGTATTTTTAACATTAGCGACTCCATCGCTACATTTCCTGAACCACAAAATGGATCTACGACGATACAATTATCATAAGATGCTAATTGTCCAACCTCTCCAAGGGCCAGATTGATCATTATCCTTGCTAGTTTTGGTGGCAACATTCCTGAATATTTGTCGCCAGCTGGTTTTTCATAGTCACGGACACTCCACTCGACTGGGTTAGTTGTAGCGACTAAAATGCCTAAGGATTCGTTAAACAAACCAAATTCGAAACCCTCTTCAACAAGTTTGCTCTTTAAAGACAAAATTGTTGATACCTCTTTCCCCTCTCTTAATTCAATAAAACGTGAAGAAAATTTGCCTTTAAAATCTTTTTTTATCTCTAAGCCAAGACTATTTAGGCGTCTCTGATCAAACTTTGGAGAATATGAAGATAGCGCAAAATTAAATTTGCCCTCTTTTTTGGGATTAGCTTTTATATATTCTTCTAAAACGGGCTTTATTTTATCATTCATCGGTCCGATAATTTTGAAAATTTTGATTGTGCCTCCTAGAGTCGCCAAAAGGCTCGGCATATCTACGGTCGTTTTTTCAATGTTGATGAAAACAACATTCTCGGCTACACTAAAATCACCAAAACAAAAACCAAATCTTAAAAGTACCGCTTTTAACTCGGCTAAACATAGTTCTCTCTCTCGCCCGAGAACAAAAGCATACGTATTTATTGTTGACAAATTATCCATAATATTTCAGAGTATAGCAGAAAATATTAATTAAATCCATCGTTATCAGTCATTAGCTAAATTTTTTATTCATATGGTCGAAAAGTTTCCACAATTTGCGCATCTTCATGTCCATAGCCACTATTCAATGCTTGATGGTATGGGCAAGATTGCTGATTTGGTTAAAAAAGCTAAGGACGATGGTCAAACCGCTCTAGCTCTAACTGATCATGGTGTAATGCACGGAGTCGTTGAGCTATACGAAGAGTGCTTAAAGCAGGGCATTAAACCAATTATTGGTGTCGAGGCTTATGTTGCGCCCCGAACCCTTCATGACAAACAGCCTAGAGTCGACGCCAGTGCCTACCATTTGATTTTATTGGCCAAAAACGATGTTGGATATAAGAATCTTTTAAAACTCACTACTATCGCCCATCTAGAGGGTTATTACTATAAACCAAGGATTGATAAAGAAACGCTAAAGAAGCACGCCGAGGGGTTAATCGCCTGTACTGCCTGTGTCCAAGGTGAAATACCTCGCAAATCGCTAGAGAGTATTGATCTTGGACGTGAAGCTGTGAAAGAATACATTGAAATATTTGGCAAAGACAATTTATATCTTGAAGTTCAAAAACACAGCAGAGTAGAGCAACAGGAGCCCGCCAATAAATTAATTTTTCAATTAGCCAAAGAATTCGATTTAAAAGTCATCGCTACTAATGACCCTCATTATGTTAACTCTGATGACGATGTTGCCCAGGACGCCCTTCTCTGTCTTCAAACTGGACGAGTCATCAGCGATGAAAAACGTATGTCGATGACTGGCGACGACTATTCTCTTTTAACAAGAGAACAAATGGCCAAAAATTTTCCCGATACTCCCGAAGTTATGACCAATACTTTAGAGATAGTTGATAAGTGTAATTTAGAGTTAGAGCTCGGTGGAATTATCATTCCTGATTTCCCCGTACCAGCTGAGCATACTTTAGAAAGTTATTTCCAAGAGAAAAGTTATCTCGGTTTAAACTGGAGATATGGTTCTTCGAAAATCACTAAGGAGGATTTACCAAAAGATCGCGAGCCAACACCTGAAGAACTCAAAATCACTCCTGAGATTTTGGAACGATATAAATATGAATATGGGGTTATCGATCATATGGGCTATCAGGGATACTTATTAATTGTCGCTGACTATGTCCAATGGGCCAAAGATCAGGGCATCGCTGTCGGCCCCGGTCGTGGCTCTGGAGCTGGTTCAATTATCTGTTATTCCTTTAATATCACCAATCTCAATCCTTTGGACTACGGTTTACTCTTCGAGCGTTTCCTTAATCCAGATAGAATTTCCATGCCAGATATAGATATGGACTTTGCCGACTCCCGTCGAAGTGAAGTTATTGAATATGTGAGCCAAAAATATGGAAAAGACCACGTTGCACAGATTATTACTTTTGGTACTATGGCTGCCCGTATGGCAGTCCGAGATGTTGGCCGAGTTTTGTCAATGAGCTACTCAGAAGTCGATACTATCGCCAAATTTATCCCCGCTGGTATGGATCTCAAGGAGGCCATGGACTCTATCCCTGAACTAAAAAGTCTCTACGGTAGCGACGCCAAAGTTAAGCAATGTATCGACATTGCCAAAAAACTTGAAGGTGTCGTTCGTCATGCTTCAATGCACGCCGCCGGCGTAGTTATCTCCAAGGAACCATTAACTGAATACTGCCCTCTTCAGGAAGCCCAAAAAGGCGATATTTCTACTGTTACCCAGTATTCAATGGGGCCGATCGAACATTTAGGACTTTTAAAGATGGACTTTCTTGGTCTATCGAATCTCTCCATCATCCAAGATGCGCTCAAAATTATTAAAAAAACTCGAGATACTGTCATAGACATTGATAATTTAGCCCTCGATGACAAAGAGACCTATAAACTCTTATCTCGGGGCAAAACGACTGGCGTCTTTCAGCTGGAAAGTGATGGCATGAAGCGCTATCTAAAAGAATTAAAGCCATCTGTTTTTGAGGATATTATTGCGATGGTCGCGCTTTACCGTCCTGGACCAATGCAGTGGATTGATAGTTTCATCGCCAGAAAACATGGACGAGAACCGATCGTTTATTTTCATGAAAAATCAAAAGCATCTCTCGAGAATACTTACGGGATTATTGTTTACCAAGAGCAGGTAATGCAAATGGCAAAAGATATGGCCAACTTTACTGGTGGCCAAGCCGACACCTTGAGAAAAGCAATGGGTAAAAAGATTAAAGAGCTGATGGAAAAAATTGGTAAAGAGTTTATTGAAGGCTGTATTAAAAATAATGTTAGCAAAGAAATTGCCGAAAATTTATATCAAGCAATGCAAGATTTTGCCCAATACGCTTTCAATAAATCACATGCCGCCTGTTATGCTATGATCGCCTATCAAACAGGCTATCTAAAGGCTCACTATCCCTCAGAATTTATGGCTGCCCTTATGACCTCCAACAAAGATGATTTGGACAAGCTGGCGATTGAGATAGACGAGTGCAAACAAATGAATATCGAGGTTTTACCTCCTTCGGTCAACGAATCTTTCGTTGATTTCGGCGTAGTCAAAGAAACTGGCAACGTCCGCTTTGGTTTATCGTCCATCAAAAATGTCGGTAGCGCAGTAGCAGAGGAGATTGTTGAAGAGAGAAAAAATGGTGGAAAGTTCACTGATTTCACTGATTTTCTGACTCGTTTAAGCGGCAAAGTTGCCAACAAAAAATCGCTTGAAGCCCTTGCTATGGCTGGGGCATTTTCCGAAATGGCCGAAAGAAATGAGATCCTTTTTAATATCGAAAAAATACTGGCCTTCTCTACAAATTTGCAAAGAATTAAGAATGATTCTCAGGATTCTTTATTCGGAGATAATAGCGAAATTGAAGCCGCTAGATTGGACTTAGAAAAAGCTAAGCCAGCCGACAAAAAACAAATCTTATCATGGGAACGGGAACTTCTCGGCATGTATATTTCAGAGCATCCACTTTCTGATATCGGCCATATTATAGAGGCGAATAGAAGCATAAAAATAAACGAAATAAAGCATGATAAAGACAATCACTTTGTTCGAATCGCTGGCGTTATCACCTCGCTTCAAAAGATTTTAACTCGCAAAAACCAAAATATGATTTTTGCCAAAATCGAAGACCTTCAGTCCAATGCTGAAATTCTAGTTTTTCCTAAGTTATTGGAAACTACTAGCGAATTACTTGTAAACGATAAAATAGTCGCTGTTGACGGCTTTGTAAGCTTCAAGGACGGTGCTCTAAAGATACTGGCAGAAAGTATTTATGAGCTAAAGGAGGGCGAATCTATCCCTCAATTTACAGTTCGTGATCGCAAAAGAGGATCCGGCTATTTTAATAACAAAAAAGGCCTCCCTACCGAAACAAATAAGAATAATGTCGTTTCTGCAATAAAAACTGCCGACATTTATATCCCAAAAAATCTACGCATTTTAATCCCCGCTGATTTTACTCGGGAACACTTAATGGAAATTAAGGAATTTCTCTCGGGCCATCCTGGTGATGCTTCTGTTTTCCTTAATATCCTTGACCCTATTACCAAGGAGAAAAAAGAGATCAAAATAAAAAATCAGGTTAGCCCTGATCCTATATTAATAAGAAAAATTAAGAATTTCGTCGGGAAAGATAATCTCGAGATTTTTTAGAGTCGCCAATTACAGCCGCAATTTTTTGTTGAACTAAATACGGATTTGAGATATTCTCGACAACTATATCACCTCCCTCTCTGGCTCCTGCTGTCCTGATTATAAGGTCCCCATACTTAAGCATTGTCTTAGTCATCCCCTGCATATTACTAGACATATCTATAATATTGCCAAGCTCCGCCTCAGTAATTCTCCTCTTGAAAAAACCACTTTGATTGATCGAGAAAACTCTCATATTCGTTAGTATAAGCAGCGTCTCTTTATAACTATAAAAAGCATTAAAAAAGTACAATAAAATCATTAATGTTAAAACCACGGCGATCAACCAAAATTTTGGGAAGAAAAGGAATATTGCCGTTGCCACCGACAAAACCAATATCACCCTAAAGCCTGGCGAATAAAGTGTATAAGGGTGACTAGGCAGAACCTCTAGAACCTTTTCGCCTTCTTTTTGTCCACTAAATGTGTA
>CAYPDD010000022.1:0-9159 GCA_964409395.1 uncultured Candidatus Saccharibacteria bacterium
AATAACTGAACTTGAGAAGAACGAAAAATTAGCCAAACTTATTAGTGGTCCAGCCGGTGAATATATTAAAAAAACACTTATTGATATGCGAGATATTCTCAGAATTGCTGATGAATGGAGAAAAGAGTTTGAAAGAAAAGCAAATGGTTTTGATATTATTGGTATTAGTATGAGAGATACGCTTGCACTTGCAAGAGCCTATAAAAAAGAAAGAGATGTTCGAAAAGCTTATTTAACAACTTTTGATGATTATAAGAAAAATCCAATTGATGGATTGGAGGTTACTTATACAGCCATTGAAAGGCTTTTAAATAAAATATTAGGTAGTGGAACAGCTGTTTAATCAATTTTCCTATGACTGAAATAAGTATTAATGAAAACTTAAAGGAAATTACGAAAAATCCTGAACAAAAGGGTATGGAAGGTTTTGAGATATCTCCTGAACAAGCAAATCAGATTACCGCTGAGCTTTCTAAACTTAATGACGCAATTCTCCACGACAAACCGATTTTAATAGATGATTTGGAAGATTTGAGTAAAGTCGCAAAAGGAACGAAAATTGATGTGGGTGGTATAATTATGACGGTGGAGGAAGCCGAAAGTATTCCGGATGATTTAAAGATGAATGTAGAGATTTGGAAAGAAATAAGATCAGGAAATTTTGATAATATGTATTACCTAACATATCTTTCGGAGAGTATGGCAATAGAATTCAAACAAATGGGACATTTTAGTCATGAATTCCCGAGAGTCAAGAGTCTTCCAGACGGAGTATTAGAACACTTGGTTGGAGAAAGATATCTTTCTTTGGGGATTTCTACAATCTCGGATAAAGATGCGCTGTGTTTAGATCGACAAAAAGGACGACTTACATTATACAAACTCACGGATCTTTCTGACGTTGCGGCCGAGCAGATCAGTAAAATCCCTGACTCATTGTATCTAACTGGGCTTGAGACTATCTCTGATAGTGCTGCGGAACTGTTAGGGAGACATAAAGGGGAATTAATTCTCGATGGAATTATCAACATTAGTGACGAGGCGGTGAAAAGTTTAAGCGAAAATGATGGAGAGCTTCGTTTTTGTGGGCTAAAGAGCTTATCTGATCAAGCTGCAAAATATCTTGGCGAACGAGACCCTAAAGATAGAGTCTGTCTTCAGGGATTAACTACAATTTCTGATGATGCTGCTCGGTCATTGGCAAAAAATGCTGGTGTTATCTTTAATAACTTCTATTCTTATGGAATACAAAATCAAAAAGTCCGTGATCAAATTACTAAATTCAGGAAATAATATGGAAAACCCAAAAGAAAACATCATACACGAAGCCATCAATTCACCAGAGAAAACTCGAGAAGGTTTTGAGATGGACTCAACAAATTCAATTATAATTACTAGAGATTTTACGACAGTGGATAAAGCCATAAAACATGATGAACCAATCACTATTGAGGATTTGGAGGCTTTAGATGAAACAGCGGCAAATTTGGAAATAGAAATTGAGGGGCAGAAAATAAAAGTTAGAGAGGCTAAAGAAATACCAGATTTTAAAAAAAACTTAGAAATCTGTCAGGAGATTAAGAATGGTAAAAAATTTAACATCCATAAATTAACATTTTTATTTGATTTTGGTGCAAAAGAACTGGCGAGCCTTTCTGAAGGTATTTATTTACCCAAACTTGCTAGTTTATCGGATAAGTCCGCAGAATATTTGTCTGGTCACAAAGGAGGTAGTCTTAATCTTGAAGGAGTCGACACACTTTCTGATTCAGCGATCAAGTCTTTATCTAGACATGAAGGAACATTGGACTTAGGTGGTATCAAGGAATTATCAGATGGTGCGGCCGAATCGTTGGGTGGTCACAAAGGTCATTTGGATTTAGGAAGCCTTACTGCCATCTCAGATCCAGTTGCAGAATTTTTATCACACCATGATGGCGGTTTGAATCTCAGTGGACTCAAGGAGATTTCTAATTTAAATGCTGAACTATTGGCTAAGACTAGTGGAGATCTTTTACTAGGAAACCTTTCAGTAGTCTCTGATCAGGGAATTGAATTTTTGTCAAAACACATTGGTGATCTTGACTTGAGTGGACTTCTTAAAATTTCTAAAGAAGCTGCCGAATCATTATCACATCATAAGGGAGGTCTAGGTTTAAATGGTCTAACTAAAATATCAAAAGTGGTAGCGACAGACCTCGGTAAGCATCGAGGTGAATTATCTTTGGGTGGTCTTCAAACCGCTCCAGATGACATCATGGTCGCATTGGCGGGTAATTCAGGAGGTCTGGGTGTAAAAGGTGTAGAAAGTCTCTCTGAAGAAGCGGCTGAAATATTATCCAAAAGAGAGGGAGGTATTTATCTTGAGGGGTTAGAATCAATAACGGATGCGGTTGCATTATGGCTTGCTAAGCGTAAAGGAGATTTAAATTTGGTTAGCCTTAAACAGATTTCCGACTCAGTGTCTAGAATATTATCGGAACACAAGGAAGGCGATCTAAGCTTGCCGTTAGTTGAATCTTTATCTGACACAGCGGCTGAAGCTCTCTCTAAACATCCCGGGAAGATTGATATGTTTGCTCTTAAGTCAATATCCGATAAAGGGGCAGAATTCTTGGCGTCTCGTAAAAAAGAAGAAGGATCTTTTAAATTGGATATTCAAAAAAAGATAGATAAATTTAGAAAATAATATGGAACACAAAATAGAAGAAAACATCATATACGAAGCGACGAAATCAACTGAGAAATCTCAAGGGGGTTTTGAGATGACTGCCGAACAAGCGAGTCAAATCACTACTGAGCTTTCAAAGTTAAATGATGCAATTCTCCACGACAAACCTATTTTAATAGATGATTTGGAGGATTTGAGTAAAGTTGCAAGAGGGACGAAGATAGATGTTGGAGGAGAAATTATGACCGTGGAGGAAGTTGAAAATATACCTGATTTAAAAATGAATGCCAAAATTTGGCAGGAGATGAAAGAAGGGAATTTTGAGAACACTCGTAAACTAACTAGAATCACACCGAATATTTCTAGATATTTAGAAAATGTAAAAGGAGATCTTAACCTTTACAGACTCACTTCCGCCAAGGGTCTAGTCCTACCACAATCTATTAGTGGAGGCCTTTATCTCAGCGGTCTTCTCTCCTCCGAAGGTCTTGTCTTATCGCAATCTATTGGTGGAGACCTTTATCTTGATGGTCTAACTTCTACTGAAGGTTTGGTGTTACCACAATATATTGAAGGAGGTCTTGATCTCAGAGGTCTCACCTCCGCCAAAGGTCTAGTGTTACCACAATCTATCGGAGGAAGTCTTGATCTTAAAGGTCTCACTTCCGCCGATGAGCTTATCTTACCACAATCTATCGGAGGAAGTCTTGATCTCAGAGGTCTCACCTCCGCCAAAGGTCTAGTTTTACCTCAATCTATTGGTGAAAATCTTGATCTTAGAAGTCTCACTTCTGCTAAAGGTCTAGTTTTACCCCAATCTATTAAAGGATATCTTAATCTCAGCGGTCTCCTCTCCGCCGAAGGTCTTGTTTTACCACCAACTATTGGAGGAGGTATTTATCTTCATAGTCTCACTTCCGCTAAGGGTCTAGTTTTACCTCAATCTATTGAAGGCGATCTTATTCTTAATGGCCTAATTTCCTCCGATGGGCTTATTTTACCAGAATCTATTGGTGCTAGTCTTTATCTTGATTGTCTCATCTCCGCCGAAGGTCTTGTCTTACCACAAACAATTGAAGGAGATCTTAGTCTTAGAGGCCTCACTTCCGCTAAAGGTCTTATCTTACCACAAACTATTAATGGAGACTTTTATCTTTATGATTTAACTTCCGCCAAAGATTTAGTCTTACCAAAATATATCGGAGGTAGTCTTTATCTTAGTAGACTCACCCCTGCCGACAAAAAAAAGTTAATACAAAAATTTTCACAACATAAAGATAAGATTAAGATAATGATAATGTAAGATGGAACACAAAATAGAAGAAAACATCATACACGAAGCGACAAATTCACCCGAGAAATCTCAAGGGGGATTTGAGATGACTACTGAACAAGCCAGTCAAATCACCGCTGAGCTTTCTAAATTAAATGAAGCTATTCTCCACGACAAACCTATTTTCATAAATGATTTGGAGGATTTGAGTAAAATAGCGAGAGGAACAAAGATTGATGTGGGGGGAGAAATTATGACAGTGGAAGAAGCCGAAAGTATTCCGGATTTAAAAATGAATGCTAAAATTTGGCAGGAAATGAAGGAGGGGAATTTTTTGAATACAGATAAATTAACTAAAATTACTCCTACCGTTTCTAAATATTTGGAAAACATAAAAGGAGATCTTAACCTCAGAGGTTTAACCTCAGCAAAAGGCCTAGTCTTACCACAAACTATTGGAGGAGATCTTTATCTCAACGGTCTCACTTCCGCCGAAGGTCTTGTCTTACCAAACTCTATTAAAAAAGATCTTTGGCTCAGTCGCCTCACTTCCACCGAAGGTCTAGCATTATCACAAACTATTGAAGGAGATCTTGTTCTCAGCGTTCTCACTTCTGCCGAAGGTCTAGTTTTACCACAATCTATTGTAGGAGGTCTTAAAATGAACAGTCTCACTTCAGCCAAAGGTCTAGTTCTACCAGAATCTATTGGAGGACATCTTTATATTAGTAGACTCACCTCCGCTGACAAAGAAGAACTGAAAAAGAAATATCCACAATTTGCAAATCAAATTAAATAACATGGAAAACCCAAAAGAAAATTTAATCCACGAAGCCACAAATTCACCTGAGAAATCTCAAGGAGGATTTGAGATGTCTCCAGAACAAGCCAGTCAGATCACCGCTGAGCTTTCTAAACTAAATGATGCAATTTTACACGACAAACCTATTTCCATAGATGATTTGGAAGATTTGAGTAAAGTGGCTAAAGGGACCAAAATTAATGTTGATGGGGAGATAATGACAGTCGAGGGATTAGAGTCTAAGGCGGGAGATAATTTAGAAATTTGGAAGGAAATAAGACGTGGTGATTTTAGTAACTATCAAAAGTTAACTCAAATTATTGCTGAAATAGCTGATATACTAGTCATGTCTTCTAAAGGAAGTACTGGTGTGTATTTAAACAAATTAACTTCAATTTCTGATTCAGTAGCAGAAAAATTAGCTAAGTCTGTCGGAGACCTTCATTTAAAAGGTTTAAAGAGTATTTCTGACAAGTCTGCCGAGTATTTAGCAACTCACAATGGGGGTCTATCTTTATCCGGGATTACTTCACTTTCAAGATCTGTTGCTGAGAAATTATCTCCCCATAAACAACCTTTGGATCTAGAAGGATTAACTTATTTGTCTGACGAAGTTGCTGAGGCTCTATCAAGACATGGCGGGGATCTTTATCTTGAGGGATTAAAATCTATTACGGATGGTGCAGCGAAGTTTTTATCAAAGATGAATCCTAAAAGATTAATTGTACTTTATTCATTAACAACACTTTCTGATAAATCAGCTGAGTATTTTTCGATGTTTGGCGGTACTGTAAACTTTCAAGGATTAACCTCAATCTCGGACACTGCAGCAAAATATCTGGCTCAATCCAGAGCTGATTTTTGGCTAAATGAAAAAATTAAATCTCAAATACAAAGAGTAAAATTTAAAAAATAATATGGAAAACCCCAAAGAAAACATCATACACGAAGCCATAAATTCACCTGAGAAATCTCAAGTGGGTTTTGAGATGACCACTGAGCAAGCAAATCAGATTACGGCTGAACTTTCTAAACTAAATGATGCAATTCTCCACGATAAACCTATTTCAATAGATGATTTAGAGGATTTAAGTAAGGTGGCTAGGGGAACCAAAATTGATGTTGGTGGGGAGATTATGACTGTAGAAGAGGCGGAGAATATTCCAGATTTAAAGATGAATGCTAAAATCTGGCAGGAAATGAAAGAAGGAAATTTTGAGAGAACACGTGAATTAACGAGAATCACTACTGCTGTTTCTAAATATTTAGAGAATATTGAAGGATATCTTGATCTCAGCGGTCTCACTTCTGCTGAAGGCCTTGTCTTATCGCAATCTATTGGTGGAGATCTTTATTTTGATAAACTCACTTCCGCCGACAAGGAAGAATTAAGAGAAAAATACCCTCAGTATAAAAATAAGGTATTATAATAATATATGGAAAACCCAAAAGAAAATTTAATAAACGAAACTATCACCCCAGCGGAAAAACTAACTAAAACCGGTTTGGAAATTTCATTGTCTGGTTCTCTCGAAGCAATTAATGAACTCTCCGCACTTGCTGACGCTATCAATCATGATCAACCAATTACTGAAGAAAGTCTAAATAATTTAAGAAATTCTCTAATACAAGCTAAAATCAAGCTAGGAGATCAAGAAGTAACCATTGAACAAGCTGAACATATCTACGGTTCTTTTGGTGCTTTTCTTAAAGAAACCTATAAAATCTGGGGTACGGATGAAGAGAAGATTAAAAACATTAAAATCTCAGCAGAAATCAAGAATCCAAAAGATGAAGACTATCAAACTCGTCAGACAGACATTGATACAGAAAAATTTGGTCAGTTCACCCTTAATCCCGATACTCAAGATCTAGATTGGGAAGCACTCAAAGACAAAATTTTTATACCTGACCCTAAGGAATTCGCTGATTGTAGAACTGTCCAGGAAGTAGCCGAAAGAGTAATTACTAATTATGCCGATAAATACAAAATACCTGGTATTGAATATTGGAAGTTTATGTTAGAAAACCCCGACAAAGTCCCCAATGATCCAAATGGTATAAACTTAAAAGATGGTAACTATTACTTCAACTTTGGCTCCCTCGTCCGCCGTTCCGGTGGCAGCTTCTGTGTGCCTTATGCGTATTGGGGTGGGTCGGGTTGGCGTCGCGGCGCGGGCGGGCTTGTCTTTTCTTGGAGTGCCCACTATCGCGTTGTCCTCCTTGAGATTTAACCCTGATTCTTTGCTTGTTCTTGATTTCTGATTTATTTTGATTTTTGAATTTCGGATATTTGTTTTCTGCTAAAAAAAGGTGTAAGATATAAAGATAATGAAGGAACAAATAGGAAATGAAATAAATACAGGAGTAAACGAATCCACACCAGTAGTGCGAGATGAAATTTCTATTGCCCATAATCACCGGAAATTCATGGAAGGTATTAAGGCTCGGATGGAGAATGCTAATGAACAGCAAGTGCACTCGATATTACTGGAACTTGAAAGGTATTCACAATCGCCAGACAGAAGGATAGAGATCTATACTGATCCGGGACTTGATACTTTTTGTTGTGGTCAGGTAGCTTCAAAAACAGTGAATGAAAAAGGGGAGATTGTAGATGATACTGTAAAGAAAACTTATCTAATCGGAGTACCTTTTCAATATGTAGCTGGCGGAGCAGAAATGAATTTCTTACGAGGTGAAATTCTTCACGAAAGAGGTCATGCGGAGAGAACAGATTTTAGTCGTTGGAAAAGATTTCAAACGCTAGCTAGTCAGGAAGGATATGCCCCTGAAGAACTTCTTCAGCTTGATAACTGTATTGAGGATCCTAGAATGGAAAGATTGGTTGGTGGTCCTATACATGAAAATGAACGAAAGCAACTTTTATCTAAAAATCGATCTTTGATTATCCCTAGTATTGCTGAAGGTATTCGAGGTGAGGGTGGAAAGAAAATGTCCCCAACTGAACAGTTTAAATTTATTGTTAAAATTGAGAGGTTGTGGGAGATTCATAAAAAGGATTTTGAAGGGGTAGAAAAGCCTTGGAGCTTAGATGATCTAGATCCTAGAGTTAGGGAAGAGTATGATAAGATTGCTCCATACTTGGCTCAAATCACTGGTGATAGTGTGAAGCCAGCGATGAAAGTGAATCCAGAAGTGGAGAAAATAATTGTAGAGAAGATCTGGCCAGCTTATAAAAGATTGATTGATGAATTCCCAGAAGAGGGAGGTGAAGGAAAAGGTAAAAAAGGAGCGTCATCTGGTAAACCACAACCCCCAGAATCAGAAAATTTTGATCCAGCGGATCCTTCTACTTGGCCGCCAGAGTTACAAAAGATGTATCAGAAAATGGTAGAACAACATAATAAGCGTTTGCAACAGGCGGCCGAAAAAGCTAAGAAAGAATCGGATGATAAGGATAAAGAAGCGGAGCGCCTTAAAAAAGAAATGGATGATTTACAGAAGACAAGAGACGGCTTTGAGGATCCTGAGGCAAGAGAAAAATATAATCAATATAAAACTGAAGTAACTAGTGCTATTTCTCAGATTAAAAGAATTTTCCAAAGATTTTTACCAAAAATAGATGAACCACAATACGAATACAGTCGGAAAGGAATTCGTTTTAGTGTAAAAAATCTAGTTAGAAGATATGGAACAGGGGCAGAAAAACCTTTAGGTAAAAGAATGACTCCTGAAAAGAATGCTCTCGTTCTTCATCTTTTAGTAGATGTGAGTGGTTCTATGTACGATGGAAAGAGAATAAATAATGCTGTAAAAGCCTGTATCGCTGTGTGTGAAGCGGCTAGTGATTATAATATTAGTGTAGAAATTTTGGCAAATGATCAAGGTAATGTTTCAGAAGACCCTAAATATGTGATTAAAAAATTTAATGAGGATTACTCTGGTTCTGTCAAAGCTCGTTTGGTAAATGTGTTGGATTCTAAAAAATCTGGTTTTGGTGGAGATAATCAAGATGCTAAAGCTATTGATGCTTCTGTCCCTAGACTTAAAAAAGAAGTTCAGAAGAAAAGAGTAGAAGCTGATCGAACCGGCTCTTTGGCGGTTTATATATCAGATAGTACTACTGATAATGATGATACCAGAAGAGCAGCTGATGAGGCTAGACTACAAGCTCCTTTTGAGGGGACTGCTATCACTCCAGAAGCTGAAGTAGCCGCTCAGGTTAGGAAACATTTTGGTCCGGATAGTTTAGTTCCTCCTAGTATTGAAGAGTTTCCAGGAACTATTCAGAAAATCCTTGAACGACATATGGCTCACTTGAGGCAGAGAGAGTAAATTTTATTTTTATAATTCTCTCTATGAATTATTCTAAAAATCTGCTACTATCATGATAGTATAGTAAATAGAGTTTATTAATTAATTTTAAAAACCTTATGAAAGTAATTTTAC
>CAYPDD010000023.1:0-882 GCA_964409395.1 uncultured Candidatus Saccharibacteria bacterium
CGTGATTCTTGCAAAAGAATTTCCCAATAAAATCATTGCTGCCCGTAAAGGCAGTCCAATGGTGATAGGGGTTGGCAAGGACGAATTTTTTGTCGCTTCCGATGCCACCCCGCTGATTGAATATACTGACAATGTAGTTTACCTGAACGACGAGGAAATTGCGATTATAGAACGGGGCCATGATCTGAAAATCAAGACCGTCAGGAACCAGGATCTCACGCCTTATATTGAGAAGCTGGCCAAATTTATGTCCGAAAAGGGTATGGTCATGTTTGGTGCTTATTGGTGTCCTCACTGCATCGATCAGAAGAAGCTTTTCGGCGATGCTGTTAAATATATCGACTATGTTGAATGCGACGCAAAAGGCCCAAATGCCAATCCTGATGAATGTGTTGCTAATAAAATAGAGGGATATCCAACTTGGATGTACAATGGACAACAGTATGGTGGTTATAAATCATTCTCTGAATTAGCCAAAATTGTTGGATTCAACGAATAATAATAAAATATCCTTTTAATCCTAAAAAATTTGTCCCAAGAAATTGGGGCATTTTTTTAATAATAAAGGCTTGCTTATCCTAAAAGTGGGCCAAAAAGCGACAAATTTAACAAATTATAGACGAATCGACTGGGGATAACCCCCTCTAATTAATTTTTAATTTTTAATTTTTAATTCCAGCGAGCACGTTTGTGCTGGTAAAAATAGTCGCTATAGTAAAGACTAATTTGCTCACAACGTTGGTTCGAGCATTTTCAATATTCGTCGCCAAACACATTTTTGTTGACAGTTGAGCGTAGACACGAATAAAATATTAAGTAGACAAATTAATTATAAGGCTATCAATATTTTCTGTCTCCTTCTGTGAGCTGAAAGTAGAGGCG
>CAYPDD010000023.1:1095-2516 GCA_964409395.1 uncultured Candidatus Saccharibacteria bacterium
TTATATTTTATATATTATGAAAAGATCAGAATTGTTTTTTGCCTTTCTACAAGTTCCTGTTGACGCGGCTATGATGGTATTTGCCTTCGTAGCTTCTTATTATTTACGTCTTAGTTTGGATTCGGTACCAGGCTTTAATAATATCGGCGTCGATGATTATCTAAAGTACACTTTATTTTTAATTCCAATTTGGATTCTGCTTTTTGCGGCCAACGGTTTGTACTCGATAAAAAATACCACTGGCTTTTTATTCGAGCTTTATAGAATAGCTGTTGCCACTTCGACGGTTATTTTATTTTTTGTAATGATCATCTTTTTTACCAAAACTTTCTTTTTCTCCAGATTGATTCTAGGTTTTATCTGGGTTATTAGTATTATCGCTCTGATGGTTGGTCGTCTAACAGTGAGACTAATAAGGAAATCATTGTTGAAAACAGGCCTAGGGGTTAGAAATGTTTTATTGATTGGCAATAATATTGCCTCAAAGGAAGTTAATCGTGAAATATCACGTACCTATTCCGGTTTTAAGGTAATTGGTGTTTTGGGACAGGAGGAGCATACGGAGACTGGTCTTAAGGTTATCGGCGATATTGATAATCTCCCGATGATCATCAAGAAATACAGTATCGACGAAGTTATTTTGACTGAGAGCAAAATCAGCGAGGCCAAGATGGTTAGCATTATTGAAAGTTGCTATGATTTGAAGGCTGGTTTCAAGTACATTCCTGACGTTTTCGCCCTTATGTCTGCCAACTTTCGTCCAGGTCTCATCGGTTCTATGCCGGTGATGGAACTTAAATCTATTCCACTTGATGGTTGGGGCAGGATTATTAAGAGAATTTTGGATATTATATTTGGCACCATCGCTTTTATAATCGTCTCACCATTGTTTTTAATTATTGCTTTGGCGATTAAATTATCAACCAAAGGACCGATTTTGTATTCTCATCAAAGAGTTGGCCGAGACGACAAAGTATTTAATTTTTTCAAATTTCGCTCGATGTATATCGACAAATGTGATTTTAAAGGCGGAGTTTATTGGACAACAAAAGAAGATGAAAATACTCGCATAACACCAGTCGGTAAATTCCTCCGGAAGACCAACTTAGATGAATTGCCTCAGCTTTGGAATATTATAAAAGGTGATATGAGTTTTGTCGGTCCTCGACCAGAGTTACCAAAATTGGTAGAAAAATTTGAAAAAGAAATCCCTGAATATTTCAGACGCCATAAAGTGAAGTCTGGCTTGACTGGTTGGGCGCAGGTCAACGGTTTCAAGGGGGACACTTCTATCAAGGAAAGAGTCAGATATGATATCTATTATATAGAGAATTGGTCCCTTTGGTTTGATTTTAAAATTATTATTAAAACGATATGGCTGGTTATTTATGAAATCTTCAACGGAAAATTTGAATATCGCT
>CAYPDD010000023.1:2526-7037 GCA_964409395.1 uncultured Candidatus Saccharibacteria bacterium
GGTGCAGAAAGGGTTTTGCTCTCCCTAAAAGAGCTTTTTCCGCAAGCTCCCATCTATACTGCAGTTTTTGACCCTGAAAAAGCTAAGCCTTTTAAGGCTTTTGATGTTAGAACATCCTTTTTGCAGAAACTGCCCCTTATGAAGAGCAAAAGAGAATTATTAATTCCTCTAACTCCTTTTGCTTTTGAGCAGTTTGACCTATCAGGTTATGACGTAGTCATATCGAGTACTACAGTCGCTGCTAAAGGTGTTATCACTAAGCCTGATACAATTCATATCTCATATTGTCATACGCCTCCACGATACCTCTGGGAGCCGGATACGGACCCTCGTGCCCGTAAAGGCAAATTTAGTTGGTTGCGTGAGGCTACTATCCACAAAATGAGACTTTGGGATAGAGTTGCGGCTGACCGAGTGGATGAATTCATCGCCAACTCTAAATACGTTGCCAAAAGAATTAAAAAATATTACGGCCGAGATGCGGTGGTAATCTATCCTGGGGTTGATACTGAAAAATTCACGGTTGGCGACCCCGCAGAGGTTAAAGATTATTATCTTTTTGTCAGTCGCTTAGTCGATTATAAGCGTTGCGATATCGTAGTTGAGGCTTTTAACAAGCTAAAATTACCGTTGAAAGTTATCGGGAGAGGTCCAGAGCGCGAAAAATTGGTAAAAATGGCCGGTGATAATATTGAATTTCTGGGTTTTCTTTCTGATGAAGATATGAAAAAGTATTATCGCGAAGCCAAGGCTTTTATCTTTGCAGCTGAAGAAGATTTTGGTATTGTGCCTGTCGAGGCGATGGCCTGTGGTCGTCCAGTAATTGCTTTCGGCAAGGGCGGAGCAACCGAATCAGTCGTCGAGGGTATTACCGGAACTTTCTTTCCTGAGCAAACCGCCGAGAGCTTGATTACAGCAGTAAAAAGTTTTAATCCAGCAAAGTTTGATCCCTCGGCTATTCGAAAGCATGCCGAAAAATTTTCAGTTGCCAGATTCAAAAAAGAGATTCTTGAATATGTCGAAAATATTATAAAAAATAAAAAAATGTTAAACAAAGGAGAAAAATGAGAAGGGTATTAATCGGGCTGGCTTTTTTAGTGATCGGCCTTTTGCCTATCACCGCCAAAGCTGCTTTTTTTGGAGCAGGGGATGCTCAGGGAGTCGAGAATATAACCGTTGATCAGAGTGTTAGCAATGCTTATTTGGCTGGCTCAACGATCAATGTCGATGGAAATGTTAAAAAAGATTTAGTTGCGGCTGGCTCAACGATCAACATTAACGGTCAAGTCGAAGACGGTCTAATTATTGCTGGTTCGACGATAAATCTCAAAAATTCTGTTGGCGGATCGGCCAGAGTTGCTGGATCAATTATCAATATTAGTAATCTTATCGGCGGAGACCTGTTAGTCGCCGGTAGCGATATTATCGTGACTGAGAATGCCAAAATCGCTGGCGATCTTCTTTTGGCAGCGGCCAAAGCTAATATAAAAGGCGAAATTAGTGGAAATATCAGGGCGGTTGGTGGCGATATTACTATTTCAGGCAAGGTAAAAGGCGATGTAATTTTGAGAAATGTGAATAAGCTTGTCATTACTGATACAGCCGAGATCACTGGAAAAGTTACTTATTATTCGCCAAATCAAGCAACAATTGGTGGTAGTGCCAAGGTCCCTGGCGGTGTTGAATATAATAAAATTGAGGATCAGTGGAATAATTGGAAATCGTATACTGAAAAAATGACTTGGAGCTACACATTTTATCAAATATTAGGGTCTTTAATTTTACTTCTTCTATTGATCTACTTTATGCCGAAAATATCCAAGAAAATTATTGATGATTTTTTTGTTTCCTGTAACGCTAATATCGGTTGGGGTATAGTTATTTTCCTTCTTCTGCCAATAGCATCATTAATATTAATTGCTCTTTCCTTTAAAATCACAGCTGTTTTGATGTTGGTCTATGCGCTTTACTTGGCGCTTGCCTCTACTTTTGGTTCTTTAATTGTTGGTAGCTGGTCTTGGAAAAAAATCACCAAGGCATCTGATTATGAAGTAACTTGGCAGACAGTCCTTCTGGGCGTAGCGCTTACGGCGATTGCTTCATTTATACCAATTATTGGCCACGCTGTTTTGTTTGCGCTTACAGTAATCACTTTTGGCACAATGATTCGAATGACTGTTACCTCTTTGCGCAAATAGATTTTTCGTTCAAATCTCTTTTTGGAGAAATACTGCCGTTAGCTTAAAGCTTGGGCAGTATTTCTTTTTTAGGCTTGCGAGTTTACGGCAAAAGATGCTAAAATTGATTTAGGCGAAAAATCACAACAATTGTGATTATTTATTTGTGATTAATTGGAGAGTTTTTCAATGATTGATGAAAAAAATAAAAAAACAGTAGAATCTTATGATGCGTCGAATATTACCGTTCTAGAGGGCTTGGCTCCAGTTCGAAAAAGGCCAGGTATGTATATTGGCGGAACTGGTGTCGATGGTCTCCATCATCTAATTTGGGAGGTTTTGGATAACTCAATAGATGAGGCGATGGCTGGATACTGTGACAAAATCATTGTCATTCTAAACAAAGATGGCTCAGTCTCAGTCGAGGATAACGGTAGAGGTATTCCTGTCGATAAAGTTAAAGCAACAGGGAAATCTGCTCTCGAAACAGTTCTTACCGTTCTTCATGCCGGTGGTAAATTTGGTGATGGTGGCTATAAAATCTCCGGTGGTCTTCATGGTGTTGGTGTTTCTGTCGTGAATGCTCTAAGTGTGTGGGTTAAAGCGGAAGTTCGACGCGATAATAAAACTTATTTTCAGGAATTTCATCAGGGTAATGCTGTTGCCGATATTAAAGTAATTGGTGATTCTAAAGGTACTGGCACAACGATAACTTTTATGCCTGACTCTGAAATTTTTACTACAATTACAGAATTTTCATATCAAACAGTTCTAAATCGTTGCCGTCAGCAGGCCTATCTCACAAAAGGTGTGATGATCAGCATTATTGATAAACGCGAAAATAAAAGCAATATTTCCAAAATTGATACTACGAAAAAAGATGATGAAGAAGAGGAGTCCGATAGAACAGGCCGAGCGGGTGGAGATGAAGACGAGGAGATAATTGAAAGAGCCGGTCCTCAACAATACGCCTTTTATTTCGAAGGCGGTATTGCCTCATATGTTCGTCATTTAAACAAGAATAGAGAGTCCTATACTGAACCTCCTATTTATATTGAAAAACAACAAAATGGTGTTTTGGTTGAACTTTCCTTGGCTTATACAAACGATTTTAAAGAACATGTTTACTCATTTGCAAACAATATTAATACTCCTGAGGGCGGAACCCATTTAACTGGTTTCAAAACAGCTCTTACTCGGGCTCTAAATGATTTTGCAAAGAAGAATAATCTAACCAAAGATGCACTGACTGGTGAAAATGTTCGAGAAGGTATAACAGCCGTTTTATCTGTAAAGCTTCCCGATCCTCAATTTGAAGGTCAGACAAAAGCGAAACTTGGCAATACTGAGGTGAGAACAGTTGTTGATTCGGTCACAGCCGAAGCGCTAACTGTTTATCTTGAGGAACATCCTACAGAGGCAAAAAAGATTATTGAAAAATGTTCTTTGTCTGCTAAGGCTAGATTGGCTGCTCGAGCTGCTAGAGATACTATTATTAGAAAAGGCGCACTCGAGGGCATGACTTTGCCTGGTAAATTGGCAGATTGCTCATCAAGAGATAGCAAAAAGACAGAAATATATATCGTTGAGGGAGATTCAGCTGGTGGATCCGCGAAACAGGGCAGAGATCGTAATTTTCAGGCGATTCTACCACTTCGAGGTAAAATTTTAAACGTCGAGCGTGCTCGACTTGATCGAATGCTCTCCTCAGATGAAATAAAAGCTCTAATTGTGGCCATGGGTGTTGGTGTCGGCGATGACATAAATTATTCAAAATTGCGTTACGATCGAATTATTATTATGACAGATGCTGATGTCGATGGTGCTCATATCCGGACTCTTTTATTAACTTTATTGTATCGTAATTTTCCAGACCTAATCAGTCATGGTCATATTTATATTGCTCAACCACCACTTTATTCTGTGGCAAAGGGCAAGGACAAACACTGGGTTTATAGCGATGAAGAGCGCGATGCAATAGTGAAAAAATTAAAAGGTGGCAAAGATGAAGCGACGGGCATAATGATCCAGCGCTTTAAAGGTTTGGGTGAGATGAATCCAGAGCAACTTTGGGAAACGACTATGAACCCTGAAAAGAGAATTCTTTTGCAGGTTACTATCGAAGATGCCGAAAAATCAGATGCAGTCTTCACAATGTTGATGGGTGATCAAGTTCCACCAAGAAAGAAATTCATTCAAACAAGAGCGAAAACAGTTGAGAATTTAGATGTATAATAATTAGATTATTCTGGCTGATTATTTTAATTAATCAGCTCTAGAAATTAATATATTTAAGGAAAAGATATGTCAGATGCGCAAAACGATAATTTAGAA
>CAYPDD010000023.1:7047-9128 GCA_964409395.1 uncultured Candidatus Saccharibacteria bacterium
ATGATGCGGAGACGGACGAGTCAGAAATTGAAAAAACAGAGACCGAAACTGTCAGCGAAGGCCGTGGTAATGGCTTTGTAAAATCTGATGGCTTGGATGATAAATCAATTACTGAGGCTGTTTATGATCCAGCAGTTGGTCATATTAGACCGCAGGAGTTAGTCCATGAGATGGAAACTTCATATTTGTCATACGCGATGAGCGTAATCGTTTCGCGTGCTCTGCCAGATGTTCGTGACGGTTTAAAGCCGGTTCATCGTCGCGTTCTCTACGCGATGTATGCTACTGGTTTGCGTCACAATGTTAAATATCGAAAATCAGCTAAGGTTGTCGGTGAAGTTTTGGGTAATTACCATCCACATGGTGATACAGCAGCTTATGAAACACTTGTTCGTATGGCACAAGATTTCTCAATGAGATATCCAATGGTAGACGGTCAGGGAAACTTTGGTTCAATGGATGGTGATGGCGCCGCTGCTATGCGTTATACTGAGTGTCGAATGTCAGCAATTGCCGAAGAGATGTTGATGGATATCGATAAAGACACAGTCAATTGGGCTGACAACTATGATGGAACGACGCAAGAGCCTGTTGTTCTTCCTGCTAGAGTGCCAAACCTCCTGTTAAACGGTACAATGGGCATCGCTGTTGGTATGGCAACAAATATACCACCTCACAATTTAAAAGAACTTTGTGACGGTATTATCGCTTTAATCGACGATCCAGAGATCAATGTTGATGGTTTGATGAAATATATCAAGGGTCCAGATTTTCCAACCGGGGCTAATATCTATAATACAGAAGATATAAAAATGGCTTATGCGACCGGCAAGGGTCGTATTATGATGCGAGCTAAAGCTAATATTGAAGAATCAAAACGCGGATTCAAAATTATTATTACCGAGATTCCTTATCAGGTTAATAAATCCTCAATGATTGAAAAGATTGCTGATTTGGTCAAAGAAAAACGCATTGATGGAATTTCCGATCTTAGAGATGAATCCGATAGAAATGGTGTTCGAGTCGCAATTGAGCTAAAAGCAAGCGCATATCCAAAGAAAGTACTAAATAGACTTTACGAGCTGACTCAAATGCAGACAGCTTTTCATGTTAATATGTTGGCGCTCACTCCAGATTTAGAGCCACAGGTAATGACCTTAAAAGATATTTTGCAATATTATATAGAACATCGAAAAGAGGTTATTGAGCGCCGAACTATTTTCGAGCTTAAGAAAGCCGAAGATCGAGCTCACATACTTGAGGGGTTGAAGATTGCCCTCGATCATATTGATGAAGTTATTAACACGATCAGAGCAAGCGCAAACCGTGACGAAGCCAAAATAAATTTAATTGCTAAATTTGCTCTTTCTGAGCGTCAAGCTGATGCTATCTTGGATATGCGATTGTCCGCTTTGGCCGCACTCGAGAGACAGAAAATTGAAGATGAATATAATGAATTACTAAAAAGAATCGCTTACCTTAAAGATCTTTTGGAGCATCCAGAGAAGATTCTTGGACTTATCAAAGAGGACTTAGCATTTGTGGTAGATAAATATGGTGATAAGCGTAGAACCGAGATTATCCCTCATGCTCTTGGCCAATTTAAAGCCGAGGACTTAATTCCTGACGAGCAGGTAATAGTTTCTTTAAGTCGAGGAAATTATATTAAACGCCAAGAAATTGATACTTATCGTCGTCAGATTAGAGGCGGAGTTGGCGTTGTCGGAATGACAACAAAAGAAGAAGATATTGTTGATCATCTTGTCTGTGCTCGAACGCACGATGATATTTATTTCTTTACCAACAAAGGCCGTATTTTTGCGAGCAAGGTTTATGAACTACCTGCAACTTCTCGCCAATCAAAGGGCACACCAGTAGTTAATATTATTCAAATTAGTCAGGACGAAAAAGTCACGGCTATTTTGACTGTCTGAAAAGCCCAAAAAGACAGTTTGAAATACTTTATTATGGGAACAGTGCAGGGCCAAATCAAGAAAACCGAGATAGAAAAATATGAAAATATTAGAAAAACAGGCATAATTGCAATCGGTCTTAAAGACAAGGACGAGTTAAAATGGGTC
>CAYPDD010000024.1:0-3825 GCA_964409395.1 uncultured Candidatus Saccharibacteria bacterium
TAGAAGATTCCTCTCTTGGAAAAAACCTACTGGAAAATAAGAGTTCGCTTTATATTATTTACCAGCCCCCGCCGCCTCCGCCACCGCCTCCGCCACCGGCAAAACCTCCGCCATTGGCGCCAGAACCACCAGGGGCTGAGGTTATAGCGGAGTTCATTTCTCTTCCAAGGTCGGAGATCATGCCGTCAAAAGCCTTAGCATCAAAATTGACGAACATTGGTCCATAAAACCAATATGGGTGATAAGTATTAAAGTATGATTCGCCATAGATTTTTTTCATATTATTGATCCAAATACTTGTCAGACCAAAAAGCATCGCGTAAGGCAGAAATTTCTCGAAGATATTTTCTTTCTCATTAAAGTTAGCGCTATATTTTTCGGTCATCGAGATAAAAAGTTTGAAACCCTGCATCTTCCAAAAAGTTTCAGTGCCTTTCATAGTTCTTTTTGGCATAAGAGCTGCAAATATTATTAAAATGATACCTGATAAGATAAGGGCGGAAACAAGCGTAAAAAAGAGAGTGACAAAAGCATAAATGCCGGCAAAAATAGTGATAATTCCAGCAACTAGAAAGCCGATTTGCCACTTGTAGCCAGCTTTGTCGACGTAATTTTCTTTGCTCAAAAATTCAATTGATTCATCTTTTAAGCGTGTAATATTGCTATAAAACTTGTTCATTAAATCTTTTAGCTCAATTTCAGTGGCCCCACCGAAGATATAAGCTAGAAGTGATTTGTCGACAGTTGAAATTGCTTTACTTCCCTCAAGTTTAATTAATTTATAATTTTTTTTGCCAAAGAGACCATTTTTCTCGAGTTGTTCAATTTTCAAATAGCTTTTGACCGCAAGATTGATAATTGAAGCTGAGATAGCCTCATTTCTAAGCTGACCGTTGCCATATAAGATGCTAAATTCGATAGGTGAAAGACTATCCGGAATTTCGTACTCAGCCATGACTGGGCGATTGAGCTTGAAATCTTTACCAAATCGGCGCCAGATGTTTAAGCAGAGAAGAAAAATGAAAATAGGAAATAGGAAAAATAATAATTGGCCGTATTTTTCGATAAATGATGGACTATAAGGGGAGATGATATTTTTTGGGAAGGTAATTGAGGCGGTGATAACCTCATCTGGCTTTAGTGTTTTACTAGAGATGAACTGAAGTGTGCTTTGGTCGAGCCAAGAATATGTTGACGAATTGTTAGTCTTAGCTCCAGCTATGCCAGAATAGGCGGAAATTTGAGTGTTTTTTTCGGTAATCTCAGCGGGAAATTTAATTGTGCCGGTAAACTTATCTGTTTCAATCTGCCAGAAAGCGCCATTTAAATTCCAGTAGAGTTCGTCGAAGTCGCCGTTATTAGTAAGGCGAATGGTATTTTTGACTGAATATTTAATTCGATAATAATTAACACCATTAATAGATTTATTTTGGTCACCTATTTTCCAAGTGATCGTGTTTTT
The DNA here is from genome assembly GCA_964409395.1 of uncultured Candidatus Saccharibacteria bacterium. GTDB lineage: Bacteria > Patescibacteriota > UBA1384 > XYA2-FULL-43-10 > 1-14-0-10-43-13 > CAYPDD01. The sequence continues at coordinate 1,463 of CAYPDD010000024.1, forward strand.
AGAGTAATCTTTGGTGACGGAGTATTTTAGCTTGTTGCCATTAAAGTCAGTGATACTTTCGAGCTTGACTGGAGTTTTCACTAAATTGTTATTTACCTTCATCTGTGTCGGCAAAATGCGAAAGATGCCGTGCTTATCTAGTAGATTGCCACAGTCTGCTGTGATATCTTCGGTGATGCTGAGGCTCGAATCTTTATTGACAACAATTTCGCTTTTAAAATCCTTGATATACCAATCGTTAATCGAAGAAGCATCTCTTGCATGGATGCTTGTTGGAATAATAATCGTCATTGCAAGAAGTGCAAGTGACACAGCAGTCATCTTTATTTTATACAATTTGTTCATGCTATTATTTTATCACTGCTCGGCCGGTTTCGTCGAATTTGAACTCTAGTCCGAGTGGATCTGTGGGGATGTTTTTTAAAATAGAGGGGACCATCATCTCTGCGGTTTCGGGGAACTTTTGAAATTGTTTTTTATATTCTTTGGCGGCTTCTTCTAGAAAAGAGAGAATCTCATAGTGAATAATATAGTTTTTAGCTCTTTCTTTGACGATTTCATCATTTGAGCTCTCATAGATTCCTAGCCAAATCTGTTTTGTCTGTTCTCTCATATCGGGGCGAGAACCATAAGAAGCGGCAACTTTTTTTATTCCTGCTGGCGCGTCTTTGGTGTGAGCAGCAATATCAAAGTAATATGATGCATTCTTACTATCTTTCTTTTCGATATGGTAGGTGGTGGCGAGGAAATAAGGGATGCGCCAATCAGGATTGGCATCTCGAATGCCTCTTTGCGCCAAATCTATTGCTTCGTCTGTTTTGCCGATTGAGGGAAGGACTAAAGAGCTAAAAGCATAGGGGTAGGAAAATTTAGAGTCTAAATCAGCTGAGAGATAGAGATAGCTATCTAACGCCTTGTAGTTACTTTTGGATGGTCCACCGAAGTATTGAATCGCCGAGAGCCAGGAAAAGTCGGCTGCAGCGTTGTGGAGGCCTAGATCTAAAACTTTGACAATTTCTGCTTTTAAAACCATTGGTTCTGTAGGCGATTGCTTTTTTTTATTTTGATCAAAAAAATACTGAGTTGTGAAAAGTCCAGTGAGAAGACAGATAAAAACAATAATCAGGTAGATCTTTTTGGCCATATTATAGCTCTTGTTTTTTAAGGGCGATGGTTGAGAGCCAGAGCAGAATAACGGTCAGGACTATTGAATAAAGCAGAGGAAATATTATCTGACTGGTATCTGGTATTACTCCGTAGATGACCGAATTGCGAATATTGAATTTTTCCAGGTTTGGAAAAATGTAGTAAGCACCATAGGCCAAAATCTTGGTGAATACAGTGCCAGATTTATCAGCTGTTTTAGTGAGAAGCGAGAGCGAGTGTCCGGCATAAAGAATTACCATTGAATAGAGCATGCTGGCGAGAGGTGTAGTGAAGACGGAGAAAAGAAGGGTTATCGCCACAAAGATAGCTAGCTCAAACATTAAAAGAAGTATGGAAAAAAGAGAGACATAATCAAATCCACCGCCCTTGAAAGCGACTAGAGCCAAGTAAAGAGTAGTCATTAAAAGAAGATTGGCAATTACGCTCAAAAAGAGCCCAAAAAATTTACCAAGGATGAATTCAAGAGACGAAACTGGCTTCGAGAGAACAATGTAAATAGTTCTCTTTTCTAATTCTTTGTGAATGAGAGATGAGCCTAAAAATATAGTGATGATGATACTGAAGATATAAATTCCAGCGAGACCTAAATCCTTGACGACTTTGATGTCTTCGCCGAGAGAGAGCGAGCTGATAAAAATTGTCGAACCGAGAAAAAGCAGGGCAAAAGCTAAAATGCCATAGAGAATTCGATCTCTAATAGTTTCTTTGAAGGTGTTTTTGGCGATAGCGATAATGTTGTTCATAGCTTTATTTAAGTTAAAAATTTAGTTGTAAATTTCTTCTTTAAAATGTTGAATGTTTGAAACTGGCATAAGAATGTTGGTATTATCATCGGCGTATTGTCTTATCGTTGAATTCAATGAGGCAGTAACAAAGTCTTTCTTATCCATTGCCAATATTTCCTTTTTTGCGAACCATCTCTGTTCAATTATATCCTCACAAAATTTCTCTTGGAGAGAAGGATGCGATATTGAATGGTCACTTAACGGTTTTGCTGTAAAGATTATATATATTCTATAGGAATCTGGCTTGTCGACTGTTAATATCTTGAAGATGCCGGTTAGTTTTACTTCAATGTTTGCTTCCTCCTGGCATTCTCTGATTGCGGTGTTGGTCATCGAGCCGTCTTTTTTCTCAAAGCTTCCAGTGATGAAATTCCATTTGTGCTCTATGTTACTGAAGAATTTTTCCTTTTG
>CAYPDD010000024.1:3835-8990 GCA_964409395.1 uncultured Candidatus Saccharibacteria bacterium
CCACCACCAACAATTTTGCCATCTTCGTTTTCAATTATTACTCCAATTTTCAATTTTACTTTTTTATTCATCACTTTTTGCTTGTTTATTTATTACTTCGACAAACCTTTTTTCCAGTGGTTCTTTGCCGGAGAAGCCTCTGACGGAACCAGAATAGATTAATTTGCCGTTGTCCAAAATACCGATAGCATCACAAATTTCCTCAACATCAGAGAGAATATGAGAGTTAAAGAAAACTGTTTTACCCTGACTTTTGAGTTTTAGTATTATTTTTTTAAATTCTAGTCTGCCGATTGGGTCAAGGCCGTCTAGAGGTTCATCGAGGAAAAGGTATTCAGGGTCGTTGATGATGGCTTGAGCAAGTCCTAGGCGTTGTTTCATGCCCTTGGAAAAATTGTAGATTGGTTTATCAGCCACTTCGCTCAGTCCGACCATCTCCAAACATTCCTTTGTAGCTAATGTTTTTTGACCAGAAAAAAGACTTTTGACGAAATCAATAAATTCGGTAGCGTTTAGTCGATCGTAAAAATAGGGATCTTCTGGCATATATCCTATGAGATTTTTGGCGATGCTTTTGCCATCAAATTCAATCTTGCCACTCGATGGGAGAGACAGTCCGACAATCATCTTCAAGAAAGTTGTTTTGCCGGCGCCATTTGGACCAAGGAAACCAAAAATAGAACCTTTTTTAATCTCCAAATCGATGCCATCAACGATGGTCTGCCCCTCATATTTTTTTGTAAGTTTTTTGATGTTAATCATAAATAAAATAGATTTTTTATCCAAAATTTGGTAAAATCCCTCCAATAGTAACTATTATAGGTGAATTATATAAGGAAACGGGCAGATAAATCAAGCGTGGTTAAATAAATGGCAGAGAAGAAAAAAGTTATAGCGATTGTCGGACCGACAGCGTCTGGCAAGACGAGTATTGGGGTAAAATTGGCCAAGGAATTTAACGGAGAGATAGTCTCGGCTGATTCTCGCCAAGTTTATCGTGGTCTTGATTTGGGCACAGGCAAAGATCTAATTGAATATGATGGCGTCAAATATCATATGATCGATATTGCAGAGCCCGAAGAGAAGATGACACTTTTTGATTACTTGCCTTTGGCTAGAGCAGCAATCGCGGATATTCATAGCAGAGGCAAATTACCAATTATTGTTGGCGGAACCGGTCTGTATATACAAGGGTTAGTTGAAGGGTTTGGGTTGAGACAGAACTCAGAACTTAGAATTCAGAATTCAGTCGGCTACAAGAGAGAAGAGCTTGATGATAAAACAGTCAAAGAACTAAATGATATTTTGGATACGACTGATCCTGACAAGATTCTAACAGTTGATCGGAAAAACGCTCATCGAATGATACGCGCGATTGAAATGGCTCAAGAGGGCTTAACTCCGGTTAAGGTCAAGCCTGATTTTGAAGTACTACAAATTGGTATTGATATTCCTCGTAATGAACTTCACGAGAGAATAGACAAGCGAGTTGAAGAGAGATTTGACGTTGGGATGCTCGAAGAGGTCTCCGGGTTATTGAATCGGGGAGTAAGCCCAGAGTGGCTGATTGGTTTGGGGCTAGAGTATCGGGAGATGACCGAGTTTCTCCAGAAAATTGCTAAATTGCTAAATTGTCATATTGCTGATTTACCGACTGAAAACAATACAACAATACAACAATACAACAATGAGTTTAATCTAATGAAACAGCAATTGAAGTGGCGGACTCATCAATTTGCCAGAAGGCAGATAACCTGGTTTCGGAGATTCCCAGAGGTAAATTGGCTAAGCGATTTCTCAAAGATGAAAAGATTTGTTAAAATATATATTGAACACTAAAAGAATAGGAGGGGATGAAGCATAAATTTTTTTCTGCGACGCTACCGTTGATTTTTTGTGTTGTTATTTTGTCGGCTCTATTTATGGCTGGTAGGGTTTCGGCGGATACTTCTATGCCCCAAAATACAGTTCTACAAAAACCGGTTTTGGCTGTCTCTGTTCAATCAGATCAAATTATTATGAAAGTAAAAGCTACAGGCGCCACTACAGTCACAATTAATAATAGAAATGAAAAAGGCGAATCTATTGTCTATAGACCTATTTTAACTCCGGAAGGGACGTGGTTTATCTCTTTGCCGGTTATTGGACTTGCTTTCGGAACTTATACCTCTTATGCAGTGGCTGATTCTGGATTCAGTGTTTTTGGTCAGTCGAATATTGTTACTTATACTATCAAGGCGTCAGAACGAGTAGCGACATCAGCGTCGACTGGCAGTACGGTTAATAATTCACCAACCAGCGGCACTTCTACTCCTGTGTCTGGATCAACAAGCACAGCAAAACAGCCAGAAATTACAATAAAAGATAATGCTATCACTCAAACAGGCACAGCTGTTAGCGGTGATGCTAATGTTGCGTCCACTGCCACTTCCCAGGCTATAATTGAGGCAACGACATTGCCGGAAAAATTTTCCAAAAGTGTCAGTGAGGTCAAGTCGACAAAAACAGTTGACTCAACTAATGCTAACTCACCAATTATAGAGAGTATAGAAAATATCAAAGTAGCAGATGCTGATCAGAGTAGCAAAAATATTAGTGAAAAAGATGTAATTGTATTCTCGGGCAAGGCGAAACCAAATTCAACAATTTATCTCTATATTTTTAGTGATCCAATAGTCGTCTCAGTTAAGGCGGATGAAAATGGTAACTGGCAGTATATTCTCGATCGTCCTCTTGATACTGGTAAACATGAAAGCTATGTTCTAATAGAGGATCCCGATACAAAAGAGGTCTTGCGTACCGAAGCAAAAAGTTTTTTTGTCTCTAAGGCTCGGGCTACTTCTTCGATGATGGATATTCCTGGTAATAAAGGGATAATTCTAGAAGATCCTTTCACAGCAATGATTCGAAATTATATTGTTTATGTTGGTATTATCGTTGGTATGGCAATACTTGCTGTTTTATATTTCGGTTTGCGTAAATATCGAAAAGTGGAGGCTTATGAAGATGGTTCTTCCGCAAAAAACGAGTAGTAAATTCGAGTTAATTTACTCTATTCTTCTTGTCGTCCTAATCCCTGCTTTATTAGTAGGAAATATTTTCTTAATATGGCAATCGGCAAAAAAGAATATGGATAATGAGCTTCATGGAAAAGCAGTCTTGGCGAATGAAATATTTGCAAGCGTTGCTGACTCAAGAATTTTTTCAGATAAGATTTCGGCGCAAGCAAAACTCGAGAAGTTAAAAGCTCAGGCTCCGGAAGTTACTGAAGTCTCAATTATAAAAAAAGATGGCGATAATTTTGTGATAATAGCAAGTACTAGCCAATCCAAAATAGACACAGTTGCTGAAGGCTATCAGGCGGATATTGCGTGGAAAGAGAATAAACCAGTCGCGATTCTGAGCAGCTACGCTGATCAATCAGACAAATCAATTAGAGTATGGTCTGTTACCAATCTTGTTTCTGAAGGCGATACAAAGCTTGGTTTGATTGATACTAAGGTCTCATTGAAAGACATTGATGACCTAGTACAAGAATCTCTTCGGCAGTCATTTCTAATACTAATTGCAACTATAATCCTGATTCTTTTACTATTAATAAATCATTTTCGTTTTTTTGAAAGAGCAATGCTTGTTAAAAAACTTCAAGAGGTTGATCAGATGAAAGATGATTTCATTTCTATTGCTTCTCATGAGTTGAAAACTCCTATAGCTGCAATCCGTGGTTATCTTTCTAACATTATTGATGGAGTTGGTGGATCGATTGATGCAAAAGCGAAGGGAAACATTGAGGTCGTTGATAAACAAGCTTTACGTTTAAATGATCTAGTCAACGATTTGCTTAATGTTTCAAGGCTTGAGCAGGGTCGTTTGCAATTTGAACTAGAGTCTCTCGACTTAGGCAAAGCAGTCGGCGAGGTTGTAAGCAGCCTTTCGATACAGGCTAGAGAGAAGAGTTTAGAGCTGAATTATGAGACATTGGGTGATATTGTAATTTCTGCAGACCAAAATCGTTTACGGGAAATTTTCACTAATATAGTTGGCAACGCTATCAAATATACAATGTCTGGTAGTGTAAATATTTATCATGTTATTGAAAAGGACAAGATAAAAACAATTATCAAAGATACTGGTGTCGGTATGTCACCTGAGGCACGAAAAAACCTTTTCACAAAGTTTTATCGCATTAAGACGGATGCTACCAAAGATATCCCCGGAACGGGCTTGGGACTTTGGATAACAAAGGAAATGGTAGAGAAAATGAACGGAGAGATCTTTGTTGATAGTATGGAAAATTCAGGTAGCCAGTTTACTATAACTTTTCCTGTCTCTAAAAATCGTATAAATACAAATCAAACAAATAGAGACTCGGTAGCAGTTACAAATGAAAATAATAGTGATATCAAGAAATCATAATATTGATACTTTGTTTGTGTACTTTCTCATTTATCAATATATTTGATAGAATATTGCATATTAATCAGAGGTTATTATGTGTGGAATAGTTGGATATATAGGCAAAAAAAATGGGGCAGAGGTAGTTTTCGAGGGCCTTAAAAAACTTGAATATCGTGGCTACGATTCTTGGGGAATTGCGATCAAAAAGGGAAGTGAAATAGATATTTATAAAAAGGTCGGCAAGATTGGCTCGTTTGATTTAAAAAAAGAACTGCCTAATTTTTCGAGTGATATTGCTATTGGCCATACTCGTTGGGCGACCCATGGTGGGGTTACGGAGATAAATTCTCATCCTCATCTTGGCAAGGATAAAAAAATAGCGGTTGTTCATAATGGGATTATTGAAAACTATCAGGAATTACGTCGTGAGCTTGAGTTAAAGGGGATTAAATTTGTGTCTCAAACTGACACTGAGGTAGTTCCTCACGCTTTAGAGCTTGAATTAGATAAAGGCAAAACGCTTTTTGAAGCTACGAGAAGCGTCATAAACTCTTTAGAGGGCAACTACGCTCTGGCTGTTATCGACAAAAATAGTAACGTGATGATCGGGGCAAGGAAGGGAAGTCCGTTGGTCTTTGGTATTGGGGAGGGGGAGAATTTTCTAGCCTCCGATGTTCCAGCTTTTCTTAAATATACAAAGAATGTTATTTTTTTGGATGATACGGAGATAATCCTCGTTGAGCCAGATAATTACGAA
>CAYPDD010000025.1:0-8455 GCA_964409395.1 uncultured Candidatus Saccharibacteria bacterium
TACGTCCGAGAAGAGTAGAAACTTCTGAACCAGCTTGAGTGAAACGGAAAATATTATCAATAAATAAAAGCACATCTTTGCCCTCGTCGCGGAAATACTCAGCTTGGGCTAGCCCCGATAGGGCAACACGCATACGAGCTCCTGGTGGCTCATTCATCTGGCCGAAGACGAGAGCAGTTTTATCTAAAACGCCAGACTCTTTCATCTCATTATAAAGATCGTTTCCCTCACAAGTTCGTTCGCCAACACCAGCAAAGACTGATGTGCCTGAGTGTTCTGAAGCGATATTGCGAATTAGCTCAGTGATTAAAACGGTTTTGCCAACGCCAGCACCACCGAAAAGGCCAACTTTACCGCCTTTGGTGATTGGGGCGATCAGATCAATAACCTTGATGCCAGTTTCGAAAATCTCGGTCTTGGTATTCTGCTCGGAAAACTCAGGTGAAGGTCGGTGAATAGGATAAAAAACCTTGTTTTTTGGCGCTTCCTTGCCGTCAATTGGCTCACCAATAACGTTGAACATTCGGCCGAGGGACTCTGGGCCGACTGGGACGGTGATGGGATTTTCAGTATTTTCAACCTCAGTACCTCTTTGTAAGCCGTCTGTTGAGCTCATCGCAACCGCACGGACGGTTTTTTCGTCCAAATGTTGCTGAACCTCGAAAACAAGACGCTTATTATTGAGTTTACACTCAAGCGCGTCGTAAATTTTTGGTAATTTATCTTCAAATTTAGCGTCGATAACAGCACCAATTACCTGTGTGATTTTTCCTTTTTGCATATAATTTCCTTTATTATTCGTTAACTTGTTGAATCCGTTATCCGTATGGTTTGGTAATTATTTCATTGCTTCGGCAGCACCGCTGATCTCGGCAATTTCACGGGTGATTGAACCCTGACGAACCGAATTATATATTAATTTTAATTCATCTATGAGATCACCAGCACTATCAGTGGCGTTTTTCATTGCGACCATACGAGCAGAGTGTTCAGAAGCATTGGCCTCCAGAATTGAGCCATAAATTTGGACTCGCAGGAACTGTTTAAGTATACCCTCTAAAACGGCGTCTGGACTTGGCTCAAATTTATATTCTACTTGTCCTGAGCTTGTCGAAGGATCTTCCTCTGTCCAAATTCCGGCTTTATCAATATGCTCATCAGAAATCGGCAAAATTTGTTTGATAACTGGTATTTGTCTGAGTGATGACTCAAAATGGGAGTAAATAACAATGACGCGGTCATATTTTCCGGCCAGATATTCATCGCTGGTCATTTTGGAGATAGGCGTGACATCCTCTGGTTGAATATTATTTTCAAAACCAGGGAATTCAGCGATCAATTTACCGGTTTTATATCTCTTGGTAAACTCAGCGCCTTTTTTGCCGACAGCGATAACATCGCAATTGCCAATATATTCGCCACAGGTTGTCCGCCCCGAAGGGGAGCCTTCGGCTTTGCAGGCACATTGCTCCTTTTCAAATGTTACAAATTTTTTCAATACCTCTGAATTATATGAACCGCAGAGACCTCTATCAGAAGTAATCAAAATAACAGCGGTTTGTCTCACAACTCTCGGATTTAGAAGAGGATGGTTTTCGGGCAGGACAATTGCTGCTAATTTTGAAAGCATATTCCAAGCATTCTGAGTATAGCTTCGAGCCATGGCCGCAAAACGAGTTGCCTTTTGCATCTTAATAGAGGCGATCATTTCCATCGCTTTAGTAATTTGCTTTGTATTGTTCACCGATTTGATTCGGCGTCTAAATTCTTGTGTGCTTGGCATGGTTTAAATCTGGTTATTTGCTTTCTGATTCTTTGATTGCTTCGGCCACTTTCTTTGTATTTTTATCTAAGAAATCTTGCAGTTTTTTCTCATCAACGTCTGACATTTCGCCTGTCTCTTTGATATTTGACAATACATCTTTGATGCCGGTCTTGGCCTTGGTTAGAATTTCTTTCTCGACATTAACAATCTCGGAAACTTCGTGACCGTCCAAATAGCCGTTGTTTGCGGCGTAGAGAATGACAACCTGTTCTTCGACGGGCATTGGCATATATTGTGACTGTTTCATCACTTCGGTGATTCTCTTGCCGCGCTCAATTGTTTTTTTCGTATCTGCATCAAGATCGGAGGCAAATTGAGCAAATGCAGCTAATTCACGATACTGCGCCATCATAAGCTTAAGTTTACCTGCTACTTTCTTCATCGCTTTGATCTGAGCGGCGCCACCGACACGAGAAACAGAAATACCAATGTTTAAAGCGGGTCTGATTCCCTGATAGAAGAGATCTGATTCAAGGAAGATTTGACCATCAGTGATAGAAATGACATTAGTCGGAATATAAGCGGAAACGTCGCCGGCTTGAGTTTCGATGATTGGGAGAGCGGTCATTGAGCCACCGCCAAAATCTTTATTTAATCTGGCTGATCTCTCTAGTAGTCTAGAATGGAGATAGAAAACGTCGCCGGGATAAGCTTCACGTCCAGGAGGTCGGCGGAGGAGGAGGGAGACTTGTCGATAAGCCCAAGCTTGTTTCGTCAAATCATCAAAGACGATCAAAACATCCATACCCTGTTCCATGAAGTATTCGCCGATAGCACAGCCGGTATATGGAGCAATATAGGAAAGTGCAGCTGGATCGGAGGCGCCAGCCAAAACGATGATAGTATATTCCATCGCCCCGACCTCTTCTAATTTAGCCATGATGCGGGCGACTTTTGATTTCTTCTGGCCGATAGCAACATAAATACAGATCGGTCTTTTTTCTTTTGGCAAATCTTTTTGATTGATAATAGTATCAATCGCGATAGCCGTCTTACCAGTTCCGCGATCGCCGATAATAAGTTCGCGTTGGCCTCGACCGATTGGAATAAGCGCATCGATTGCCTTTAGTCCAGTCTGAAGGGGGACAGTAACGCCTTGGCGGGTAATAACGCCTGGAGCGACTTTCTCAATAGGCATCGCTTTCAGCTTTCCACCTATTTTCCCTTTATCGTCGATTGGCAAACCTAGCGGATTGACAACTCGTCCAACAATTTCGTCAGAAACATCGACTTTGGCAATATCGCCGGTGGTTTTTGCTCTGTTTCCAGCTTCGATATTTTTATAATCGCCGAGAACGATGGCGCCGATGGAAGATTCTTCAAGGTTTAGAACCATTGCCATAACTTCGCCCGCTTTGGTCTCAATCGAGAGAAGCTCGCCGGATTTAGCATCTTTCAAGCCATAAATTTTGACGATACCGTCGCCAACCTCGGCAACTTCGCCAGAAGTTTCCTCTTTGACTGAGGAGTCAAAGGCTAGAATTTCTTTTTTAAGCTCGTCGATAATGTTAGTGGACATTTAATTCTCCTGTTTTGATATGGTTAACTGTTTTTTTGTTTAAAACTTTTCGCAAATTGCTTATTTTTGATTCAAGGCTTAAATCAATTATTTGTTCATCGACTTTGACGATGATTCCAGACACATTTGCTTTTAAAATATTTTTAATAAGGATATCTTGGTTGAGTTTGGCTTTTAATTTGTTGCTAATCTCTTTTTCCAGCTCTTCTGTAAGAGTTTGTTCTGAATAAACTTTGGCTAATATCTTGCCCTCGGCTTTAGCCGATTCAGCCTCCAATATATCCAAAATATTTGGCAAATCCCTGTACTGTTTATTTTTCTGAAGCATATACCAAAATTTCTTGGCGATGTCTTTGACATTTCCATCTTTGATGCTTTTGATCAACATCTCGGCGTAAATTTTTGGTTTAATCTTCATTGGAATAAATACAGATTACTAATATTACAGATTAGAGATTGCTTTACTGGTCAATTTTTCTTTCTGCTCAGCAGTAAATTCTTTGTCGACAATTTTGTCTAAGGCTAAAATTACAACATCAGAAATCTCTTTTTTGGCCTCCAGCATAGTTTTGTCTTTTAGCGAAGAAGCTTCTTCCTTGGCGTTTTTCATCGTTCGATCCGCTTGGTTGTTTGCTTTGCTGACTATCTCCGTCGCTTCAGCACTAGCAGCCTCTTTGGCATTTTTTAAAATATCCTGAGCATCGGCGTAGGCTTTTTCCTGTATTTTTTTTGAGTCGTTGCTAGCCTCGGCCAATTTCTTCGAAGCATCTTCGGCGTCTTTTAGTCCCTGATTTATTTTTGTTTCTCTCTCTTCTAGCATATTCACAACTGGTTTATAGAGAAATTTGTTTAATAAAAATAGCAGAATGCCAAAATTAACAAGTTGGGCGATAATCAGTTTTAAATCAATGCCTAAAGATTCCATATATCTCCTTCGGAGTATTTTACTATTTTACTATTTATCATTTTGCAATTAATTTTAGAATTTAAATAAATTGAAAACGATTAGCAACCGCAATTGTTGCGATTGCGTAGCCAATTTCAATTAGACGAATTTGACGATCAGAGCGATAACTAAAGCATAAATAGCAACAGCTTCGGCGAAGGCAGCGGTCAAAATCATTGGACCTTGAACTTTACTAGCAGCTTCAGGGTTGCGACCGATTGCTTCAACGGCTTTTGAGCCGATCATACCAATACCAATTGCTGGTCCAATACCGCCGATAGCGATAGCTAGGGCAGCAGCAAGGGTTTTCATTGCTTCTGGTTCCATAAATAACTCCATTCCTTAATTTTAATTGTTATATGGTTGCATTGTTATATTGTTCTTTTTTATTGAAGCAATATAGCAATATATCAATATGACAATTTAGGCATGTGCCACTGCTTCCTCGTGCTCATTATGGTCAGTGATCGCCATTTTAATAAAGACCATTGCCAGCATTGTGAAAACAAGCGCTTGTATAAAGCCGACGAATATCTCTAGACCATAAAATGGGATTGGACCAACATATGGTAGTAGCCAGCTAATCACGGCGAGCAGGACTTCTCCGGCGAATATATTACCGAAAAGTCGAAAGGAGAAGGAGATAACACGTGAAAACTCACCAATTATCTCAAGTATTCCAACGAAGAAATCAATTGGACTTTTGAAATTAATGAAACGGCCGGTATATTTGAAAAAACCAATTGCCAAAATGCCAAAAATCTGGACCAGAATCATGGTCAAGATAGCGAGGGCTAGAGTTGTATTCAAATCAGCATTACCACCACGAAGCAGGGGAACAAATATCTCTTTGCCATGATGAATTTCATGTAAACCGATAGAGCCAATTCCAGGGAAGAGGCCAAGCCAGTTATTGGTAATAATAAAGAGAAAAAGAGTTGCAAGAAAGGGGAAATACTTTTTTGTCTGTTTCATATCCTGAAAAACGCTATCAACTAAGTTCAAAAGCATATTGACGATTATCTCCAAACCATTTTGGAAACGAGAAGGCTTTATGGACAATTTGCGAGTAGCAAAAAAGGCTGTTATGACCAAAAAAATAGTGGCGATCCAGCTAGTTAGCATCGAATTGGTGATTGGCATGGACCCGATATGGGCGATTTTTTCGGCAGCGAGGGAAATTTCCATTTATTCTTTATTAATTTTCTCTAATTTCTTCAGGGTATCGGTGACTATCTTTTTGATAATAAAATAGATCAAAAAAGTTGCAATAGCAATGCCACCGAGAAAGAAGTAAGGACCACCGGTATTAAAGTGATTGTCGATGTATCGTCCCAAAAGGGCAAAGCCGAGGAGGGGAACGGCGACGCTAAAGCCTATTTGCCCCATCAAGCTCAAAGAAAAAAGAAGATGTTTCTTCATTTAAATATGAAAATGCTTAATTTATTTAAGTTGAGACAAGCTTACCTTTATTGGATTTGGCGCGTCAAGACTTAGCACCGTTGACGGAAAATTCTTTTTGTGATAAACGCTTTTTTAAATATTGACCGATTTTTGGGTAGTGGTAAAATAATTATCATCAAATATTAATCAGGGGGCTTTTATGCACATTGAGAGAATTGAACATTGGGATGTTTTGGCGAGAGCTTGTATTGACGGTCGTTTCGTTAAGCCAACGGTTGACTGGTTGACCGAAAAAACGGGTGGTGTTTTTGATTTTCGGACTGGTATAGGTTCTAGCAAAGCAATTATTGCCAGTGAAGACGATCGAGAATCTTTTTTTCGAGTAGTGGAGACATCAGTGAAATTGCATGGGATAAAAGAGATTTGGATTATTGATCATATCGATTGTGGCGCTTATGGTGGTAGTGAGCGATTTCATGAAGATAAAACTGTTGAGAGAGAATTTCATATTGATAAATTAAAACAAGCGGCTGAAATAGTTGCCAAGCATTTTCCTAGTCTGATAGTTCGAAAGTTCTATGCGGATTGGGAGAATATAAAAGAAGTCTAATTGTTTTATGGATATTATTATCTTTAATGTCTTTTTTTGTGTTGGAAAAATTTATCTTTTCTTAATATTTCCTTAAACAATTTTTAGGTAAAATTTCATTAATGTATTAATAAGGAGAGGGGACGATTGGACAAAATTGCCAGAATTTTTTCCGGTGCAACGGTCGGTCTCGACTCTTATTTGGTTGAAGTTGAAGTAGATATCGGCGCTGGACTGCCTTCTTTTACAATTGTAGGTTTGCCAGATAAAGCAATCGATGAAAGCAAGGAAAGAATCAGGGCGGCGATCAAAAACTCAGGAATATTTTTCCCGCAACACCGTTTGACGGTAAATTTGGCGCCGGCTGATGTTAAAAAAGAGGGGCCCTCTTTTGATTTGCCGATGGCGGTGGGAATTTTGTTGGCGGATGAGCAGACGGAAAAAGTAACCGAATACGAAGAGTCAATTTTTATTGGCGAGCTTTCGCTAGATGGTAAACTTCGTCATGTAAATGGAATATTGCCGATTGTGATGTTTGCAGTCGAAAAAGGGCTTAAGCGCATTTTTTTGCCAGAGGTTAATGCGGAAGAGGCAGGATTGGTCAAAGGAATTGAGATAATACCGGTTAAATCACTAAAACATTTAGTTAAACATCTGAGAGGGGAAGAAATTATTAAACCGTATCAATCATTAAAAACCAAGAAACAAGATACAAACAAAAATGATTCTCAATTTGATTTTAAATATATTGCTGGACAGGAGCAGACCAAGCGAGCGTTGGAGATTGCGGCCGCTGGTGGTCACAACGTTTTGCTCTCAGGGCCACCAGGCTCGGGTAAGACTCTTCTAGCGAGGAGTTTGCCCTCTATCCTGCCAGAAATGGATGAGGATGAAATACTTGACGTTATGAGGATATATTCGGTGGCTGGGTTGCTAAATCGTGGTGAAGCGCCGACAACTTCAAGGCCTTTTCGTTCACCGCATCATACAACTTCTAGTGTAGCGATTGTTGGAGGAGGTTCTTGGCCTCGTCCTGGAGAGATATCACTCTCCCATCGAGGTATCCTATTTTTGGATGAATTCCCCGAGTTCCAGCGAGATGTTTTGGAGGCGCTACGGCAACCGTTGGAGGATGGTGTAGTGACAGTTTCGAGAGCGACCGGCAGTATTACTTTTCCAGCCCAATTCTTATTAGTGGCAGCTCAAAATCCCTGTCCCTGTGGCTATATGTCCGATCCGGAGAAACGCTGTATTTGCACGCCGACGCAGATAATTCGTTATCAGAAGAAAATTTCCGGTCCGATCTTGGACAGAATTGATATTCATATTGAAGTGCCAAGAATAAAATATGAAAAATTATCAGAGGACAAATTCGCGGAGGACTCATACAAAGTGAAGAATAGAGTTGTTCAAGCTCGAAAAATACAGAGTAAGAGATTTAGTGGGACAAAAATAAAATCAAATTCAGGGATGAGCTCGAGAGAGATAAAGGGATTTTGTCGACTTGAAGAGGATGCAGAAAAATTGATTGCTCAGGCGGTTGAGTCGATGAAATTATCGGCCCGAGTCTATCATCGATTATTAAAACTAGCTCGAACTATTGCTGATTTGGATGGAGCGGAGACGATCAAAATTAATCACATTGCCGAAGCTTTGCAATACAGACCGAAGGAAAAGACATACTGAAGACATTGCTAAATTGTTGTATTGATAAATTGTTATGGAGCCAAAAAAATATTTACAACTCAATGATATCGAAGCATATAAGATAGCTTTTAATCTGTCTAATTATGTTTGGGATGTAGTGAACGGATGGGATTCTTTTGCTAAAAGTACAATCGGTAACCAATTTGTAAGATCCACGGACTCAATTTCAGCGAATATGGCTGAGGGTTTCGGCCGATATGGCAAAAAAGATAAAATTTGTTTTTACCGATATAGCTATGGTTCCATAAAGGAATCTCTTGATTGGAATGAAAAAGCACATTCTCGAAATCTAATTATTGACGAACAATACAAATATATTTTTGAAGAATTGCAAAAACTTCCACAAAAAATAAATTATTTGATCAAATTCACGAACGAAAAATTAACAATATAACAATAGAGCAATATATCAATTATTTCTCAACCTATTGGATTGAGAAATTTCCTAGTTTATAGAGCCAGTCT
>CAYPDD010000026.1:0-8309 GCA_964409395.1 uncultured Candidatus Saccharibacteria bacterium
ACGCTCAATCTGACGGATTCTTTCACGAGACAATTTCAGTTCCTTACCAATTGCTGATAAAGTTTTGTGACTAGTTTCAATACCAAAACGACCCGAAATAACTGTGTTCTCGTTTGGTTTTAATTCGCTTATAACTTCTTTAACAATCTTGTAAGGGCTAAAATTTTTAATAACCATTATATTTCCTTCTCTAGTTAGTTTTATCTAATAGATTTTCAACTGCAGCCCACTCGCTTGGTCTGTCTTCAGGAACTAATATTGTTAATTTATTTCCTGGTTCTGCTTTGAAATAACTTATTGACGCCGGTAATACTCGATATTGTACACTTTCACAGGTAACAACGTATTTACCATCGGACAACTCTTTTAAAACACCGATCTTTTTCAATCTTTTGACTGGACCAATTTGCTTATAAAGAAAAGTCCCATCAGTCAGGATCGTCAATTTTAAGATATCTCCGGCTACAAGCTTTGATTTTGAAGCATAGTTAGCTGGAATATCATAATGTCTTTTATCCGACCCGATCATTCCTTCACCATCGAAAACACCTTCGACCGTCATTTTCTCGCTGTCATTATTTTCCAGCTCATCAACTTTTTGTGATAATTCTCGCGAAAAAAGCAATTCCTTTGCTTGGCAAATATTGTTCTCTGCAAGGTCTAAAAGTTGTTTGATAGTGGACAAATCTTTGTTTGTCAGCATCTTTTCTCTTTGTTTTTATTTATAGTGTTATACCTTTTTGGTATATACAAAATTACATTACCACATATTAGGCAATGCGTCAACACATTTTAGTCCTATTTTATTATTACTTTTTTTATTATAATGTCGGGGTTGTTGATACCGGCTCTAAGCCTGGTAAATCAATCTTATCAACCTGAGAACGTTCTAATATCTCCGCTTCCACAACCTCTTTGGCCTTACCATATTTCAATCTTGATAATTCTTTTATAGCCGCCCCTAGTTTTGGATTGCCATCATAATCATCGGGCCAGATACTCTGACCATTAAATGGTCTTGTTGGTGCGCCATCAATCAACTCTTTGATATAGAAATTGTATTTATCGATAGTCGTTAAATCTTCAATCTTTAAAGGATCGAACTCTTTGACAAAAAACTCTGCATCGCCTGCACCCATTCGGAAACCAATCAGCGTACCGGCATTGCCGACAACAGCCGCGCGTATTTTTTCATCAAGTTGCTCAATATACTGGTTTGTAATAGCTAGACCGAGCTTATATTTACGAGATTCCGAAAGAATAGTGGCAAAAACATCGGTGATAAAATTCTGAAACTCATCAACGTAGAGGAAGAATGGAATTCTGTCTTTTTCCAATATATCCTGCCGAGAAAAAGCACCCATCGCGATTTTTGAAACAATAACCATACCAAGCAAAAAGGCATTAATCTCCCCTATCATACCCTTTGACAAATTACAGATCAGAATCTTCTTATTATCCATCACATCGCGAAAATCAAAGGAGGATTTGGTTTGACCGATAATATTGCGCATCATATCGTTGGTCATAAAACGACCAAATTTCGAGGTAAAGTAATTTAACATCTCAGATTTATGGAAATCAGAGGTCTTTGCCATCTGTTTTTCCCAAAATGATTTAACAACCGGATCAGTCACGTATTTGACTCTATCTTTTTCAAATTCAGGATCGGTAAAGAGTCTTGGTATATCGATGATCGTACCACCATCAGGATGAGACATTAAGGTCAATGCTGCATTTCGCATCCAGTGCTCAAATTGTGGACCAACCATACCTGTCTGATTTGGATCAAACAATTTATAGAATATCTGGATTGACTCTTGGACTAAAAAGTCTCGCTGATCAGCTGTTTTCCACTCCAACATATTTAGACCCATTGGCCGGTCTTTGTCAGCTGGGTTAAAATAGATAACGTCATCTGCCCGCTCTTTTGGAATATGATTTAATATCCACTCAGCGGCATCACCATTTGGGTCGAGATAACAAACACCATGACCATCTTTGATATCCTGAAGAATCATATTTTGGAAAACAACCGTCTTACCCACACCAGTCTTACCAATCTGATACACGTGTCTCAATCTATCAGCCAGTTTAACTCGAATCAGTTTTTCCTCGCCACGATAAACTGCCTTACCAATAATCGTTCCCTCTGTCGGTAAATTAGCCGGTGGAGCTTCACGCCGAGCCAGAAGCCAGGAAATATTTGGTGTATCAACATAACGATTTGGTAGATGAAAAATCGAAGCCAGTTCCTCAGTATTAAGCGCAAATCTCGGCATTACACTAAAAATTCGGAAAATGTATGAGATGATTTCTTCATTTTTTTGATGAGGTTTTTTGACCAAAAAACCATTTGAATCAGGCGAATGA
Source organism: uncultured Candidatus Saccharibacteria bacterium (assembly GCA_964409395.1). Lineage (GTDB taxonomy): Bacteria > Patescibacteriota > UBA1384 > XYA2-FULL-43-10 > 1-14-0-10-43-13 > CAYPDD01. The sequence continues at coordinate 2,374 of CAYPDD010000026.1, forward strand.
AATTGATTAAAGGCCGCCACTGTATTTTTACAAATCTGATTTGCCATCTGTCTGTCTGGAGCAACGCCAATAATTCTGATCTGAGTGTCAAAACCAAGCTTGGCCGCCTTTTCACCAAGCAATTTGACTTGTGCTTCCTGTTGTGGCGTCATCTTCATTGGATTTTTTGGATCATAAAGAGAGCTATGCTCCTCTTCTTGATTGCCCTTGACTGCATTTGTAGCCGCGCCGAGAAAACGGAAGAAGGACTCGCTGCCACGGACAAAAGATGAATTTGAATGTGAAATTCGCGATTTACCGTGCTGAATATTAAAAGCCGTTCGCTCGCCCTGCAGTCTCCACGCGCCGTCTGTTGGTCTGACTAATATTTGAACTCCGGCAAGTTGATCACCATTTAATTTAGAGAGAGAATTTGTTAATGCATTTAATGGGTCTTCTTCTAGATTTTTATAGGTTTTAATCGGAAAATAATGCCGTTTGATCAAGCCAAGATTTAAAATCTCTATTTTCAACGGCTTCTTTGGAAAAATTGAGTATTCTTTGTCCTCTTTTATCTCAGCGTATGGATATTGAGCTTGAAGATTTTCGATTACCAAATTTGAGATGGAGCGAGGACAACCAACATAGAAGAATATCAGTCCGTCCTTAGCTACAAGTTCAACCGAAATATGAGGCTGACCCTTTAGACGCTTCATCATCGAAAAGTCAAAGAGTGAATTTAGATTTGCATAAAATGGTTCAATAACCGCCAGCATCTCCTGGAAGTTCTTACGCTGATCATCCTCTTCGGCATGGCGATCCTTTGGGACCATTATACGGTACATCACCCAATCTTTCGTCATCTCTAGCTGAGATTTACGAACAATTGCTTTGCGCAAATAAGCGACCAACCAAATCAGAAAAATATTCAAAACAATAAAAATAAGCACCCAAAAATACCACTGCACTCCCCCGTTGGTTGCAGTTTCGCCTAATGAATTATCTATATAACTCCCTCCATCGTACATTTTTGTTTTTATCCTTTATGCCGCTTTTTTTATTGACTCTTCGTTCTCGTTTTTGTTTGCCTCAGATCTTGTCTGAGCCGCATCGACAACCATTGTAAATTCATCCGAACCGGCATCACCTTTTGGTATCATTTTTTTGAAAAAATTAATAAAAGAAGTTCCGCTCGACTCTTTGGCCATGGTTGGAATCGCCACTTTTGGTGCTGGAGTCTGAGAACTCGGCTGTTCCGCTACTGGCAAAGGCTCTGGTGCATTATCCACAATTGGTGATTTTACAAACTCTCTATCGCCTACTGTATCGTTGTTTTTTGCTTCGCTGTTTTCCAAACCAAAGGTATTAGCAACCGGCTCTGCAACCTTGACCGGCTCTTCCACTTCAATTGGCTTACCTGTTTCGGCAGAATCAGCACTTTCAATAACTGCCGGGGTTTCCATATTTTCAGCCTGGATAGACTCAGCCGGCACTGTAACATTTATTAAAGAGGCTGGTGTTTCGGCTGTGTCACCTTCTCGCACCAATGCTCTACCTGCACCTGTCCCCTTGTCATTATCAACTGGTGCTGTCTTATTATCTAAATCAATATCTGGCATCGCTGGCCCAGCAAAAATTTCAGCGGGTTTAACTTCTTCGGCTACCTCTGGAACTGGCTCAACGATTGGCTCTAAACTTTTCGTCTTTTTAGCGTCTCTTTCAGCTTTTGCCAAAACAAGTTTATTCGCCATTTTCTCTTTGTTCTTGTTGTGAGCTTTAATATGTTCCTCATCTATTTTTTTATTTGCCTCTCCATTCGCGAGACTTTCTCTAGCCGCATCAATAACAACCCTCATATCAGCCCGGGTTGGTGCCCAACCAACTGCCCGCTCAAAAGGTTTCTTTTCTTCGGCAACAGGCTCGGCCTTTTCCAACTCTTGGCTTTTCTTATCAAGCATTTTTTTCAGCATGCCTTTTTCATCGCCCGTCAAAAGCGGAATTAGGCGCTGTATCTCAAGCGATATTGCTATGCCCTGTGCCTCAATCATGTTTGCATCATCAAGCTGAGCAATACGAGATTGAATAGTTTCCAGATTGGAACCAATATTTAATTGTAATTCAGCATTATCTGCCATAAAACACTTTCTTATTTTTTATCTGCGTTTGCTTTGCGAACTCTAGTGATCAAATCTTCACGAATATTGACCATCTCTTCGACAACTTTATCGCCAAAATCAGGAATATTTTTATTAATGTAATCCAGAATCTCCTGTTGATCGTCCTTGCCAATTATTTTGGCAAATTCTTCAACTTTTTCTGGTGGTAAATAGATCAGAATCAAATTCATGATTCGATCATTTACCAATTTTTCAATCTTTTCCTCAAACTCCTTCTGCTCGTTTTCCGGCAAAGTATGAAGCTGTAAATCTTGCATTAATTTTTTCTTGAAAAGATCGATCTCTTCATTCGCTACTTTTTGATTATCGGTCATTGTCTCCTCCTAATTTTTTATGGTGTTCGTTCAAATTGATGGAATACTAGTGTATTTAATTGAGCAGTAGTTAATGGATTTGGAGTAACAGTAGTGCCAACTATTCTATCAAAATTGTAAACTCCGGCGCCGGCAGCGCCCCTAAATAATAAATAGCCCAAAGTAGAATTATAAATAACTTCTCTATCAACTGAAGTAGACAAATCAAGGGTCGTTATAAACGCAGCTCTATCAGCAGCTGAAGAAGGCGTTTTTATAAACGCAAAATTGGTAGTTCCATCATTATAAATAGTTTCCGTTATGAAAACAGCTCTAGTTCCAGATAGCTCAACATCGGGTCCTGGCTTCAAGAAAAGCTCTGTTCTAGCTGGCGAAGGAGGCACTGGCAAAGGAGGTGTTGTAAATCGGAAGACAACCCCAGCAGGAGTATAGACAAGACTGCCCTCATCGGTTCGAGGCAAACCAAGCTCTGTTCTAATGGCTGCTAAATCGGGTAAACCCGGCGTTTCTGGTGTTGTACTACCAGTAGTATTCTCTTTGGTTATTCTAATCGGATCTGGCGTATTCAATAATCCATCAGGTGTAATCAAGTCGCTCAATCGAATCCTTGGATGAACCAAAATTCCACCCCCTGCCACAAATGTAGCTTCTGCGGGATTTGTCTTGAAAGATAGAAATTCGTTAGGCGGTGGCCCAACTTCAGTAATCTCAAATGAATTCGTTGGTCTAAGCGAAGGGGTAGTAGGCGGAAAAGCCCTGAGAGGATCGGCAAGAAAAGCCGCCGTAAACACTGCTGTACAGCCTTTTAGCCGTTTACGACTGTCCTCTGTATTCTTTTCAACAACTGCAAGAGCCTCGGGCGTGCTATAGACCAAGACAGCAACAGCTGGGTTTATCTCAGTCTGATTATTATTTGTTATTTGTTGCAAAGTAAGATTTGGATGAGGATCTACACCGGTCAATCTTTGAGCGCTGTCCCAATCATTATCCTCAAATCTCAATCTGCCATTGGCGTCTATACCAGAAATATCATACTGTCTTGATCCACGAGCACCAGGCACCAAGGCCGCAATGCCCCCAGGGGCTGTGGCTAATATTGTAATTCTATTACCAATAAGTCTAGATCTGAGAGCTTCCTGTCTGCCCTTCAACTGTTCTCGATCAAAATCATTAACTTCTTTACGACTTTCATTTATTGAGCCACGTATTGTCTTGCTGACATCGTTATCAGCGTTTCTTTGTCGGACAGTAGCCTTATGCCACAAGACGGCGCCAACACCAGCGCCAGCAATTGCTAAAGGACCACTTAATTTATCAATCAAAGCAGTCGCAGCCGATGGCGTACCATCGAAACCGACTAATTGTTCGGCGATAGAAGGATGGGAGAGAACAAACTGTTGCATACTCTCAGGCAAAGCTCCAAAAGCCTCTTTGTTTGCCACTAGATATTCACCAAACTCCTGACCATTTGAAAGCGGTACAGTCATATCAATATTATGAACATTGGCAAACTGCTCAAGAGTCTGAGCGGGATCTGCCCCATTTAAGATAGTATTGACCTGAGTCAGCTCGCCAGCATGTAAACCAGAGATCGAAGCGTCTTGCCCCTGATCTGCTAGGCTCTGCAATTTGGATAAATGATCGACAACAGCTCTATTGCCCTCAGACAACGAATTATAGTCAACGTCTCCAGACATAACCTGATTATAGACGTCGGTGTTTGCAAGATTGGTCGCATTTTCACCTGTGATTTGGCTTGACTGAGCAAGTGTATCGGCCTTTGCTTGGAGCAAAGCCTCCTGACTAGCGGCCACATTTTCACCGCCACCGAAGGTATTTCGGACCCAATCGGCTGCACCCTGCAAGCCACCATTGTTAAACATCCAACCAACCACGCCACCGATAGTGCTACCGAGAGCAAATCCCTTTAAGGTCGACATTACAACTTTGTTATGATTTAGATCACGCACAGTTTCATAAGCTTTGCGATATTTTTCACCGGCTACCTGTGAGACAAGAGCAAAATTATCATCGCTCTCCCCCATCATCTGGTCGATTGCAGACAGAGCTGGATTCATCCCCTCACCAGAATCTCGAGCTTCATTTCTTCTTTGGCCTAATAACTGTTTAATTTGTCGATATTTGAGGACCATTTCAAAACGAGTTGCGTCATTGCCACGAACACGATTATCAGTAATTGCATTGCGCATGATACCAAGCGCTGTCATCAATTGTCCACTGTCAATTCTTCCGAGTTCAGCATGACTAGCCCGCAGGATGCCAAGCTCCGACAACCAAACCGCTGCACCCTCTGTTTGCTCCTTTGCACGAGTATAACCGCTTAGAGCACCCATACCACCGCCAATAAGGATATCCGCAACCGGTCCTGCTAGACCGAGAGAACTATTTACAACATTTCGAACAGCCATACCGCCAGCCCCAAACCCTAAAGTTCGGCCGATAGCGCTCTCTCGTACACGATTCCACATACCACGAAAAAAGCCTCCGATTCCTCGACGGTCTCTTAATATTTGGTGAAAAAGTTGTGAGTCAGCATCATCGCTTTCAAGTATCTGTCGGCAAGCATCAGGATTTCTCTCGATCTCTGCTAGAGATCGTGCATATTCTCTCTCCGATGTAGCTCTCTCGGCGCCGAAACCCTCTGAAGAGTCGAAATCATCGCCGTTTACTACATCTTGCGCATCTGCATTTACCTCTACTCTATACGCTGCCCTTGGCCCTCGTCCAATTGCCATAGTACCCTCCGAAATAGTACTAAATTTATACAAAAAATTTTGGTTTCAAACCTGTTATTTAAGATTATAACAACAAGCATTTTTTTATACAATAACAAGAAATGAGGATTAAGAAGTAAGCAGTAAGGATTCAGGATTAAGAAGTAGGGATTCAGAAGTAAGAATTATACTGTCATCCTGAGCGGAGCGAAGGATCTCCCTGTAGCTATTATTTAATCAGGAGATTCTTCGGCAAAGACCCAAAGGGTCCCTTTCGGGGCCTCAGAATGACAAATACATTATAAACAAAAAAACTCTCTGAAAAGAGAGTTGAAAAAGGTCCATAAAAAAACTGAAGCCCCACCGCGTCATGCGGTGGGGCCCAGGAACATTTTGCCCAGGATGGGCGGAACACTCCCTAAGGAGTATTCTTTTTTTCCTTCCAAGCCCAGCGTGTATTTCCTATACGCCCGCTGGCTTCAAAGCTGCTGGTGGATCCGCCACCAAACGTACGACCGTCCCATGATTGGAACAAATCGGCCAAGAGACCGGCAAGGTTTATCCTGACTAGCAGGAAAACAACAATGCCGATAATTACTAACCAGAACCAATTGGCGGCAAGCCAAATTAAAGCATTTTCCATCTTCTTTTCTCCTGCCGGGGTTACCGGCTGCTCAGACTCAGTCTGAGCTGTCGTGCCGTTCGGCTGAGCCGATGGCGGGGGGGTAATA
>CAYPDD010000027.1:0-8076 GCA_964409395.1 uncultured Candidatus Saccharibacteria bacterium
AATTGGGCGTAATTGTTCTTCCAGGTCTCGAACTGAAAAAACTACAAAGCCAGGGTTTAATTCAAAGTTGGTTGGCTGATTATATAGGTTAGCAAATGAGCCTTCGACATATTTTGACAATCTGGCTTTTAGTGATTGAGTGCCCTCTAAATTAGAGAGGACATTATAAAAATCCTGAAGTAGTGGTGGCTCATTTTTCTGACTGGCTGGGTCGACAGTAATATCCTTGATTGCATAAGTCTCGTAAAGAGCTTTATCTATCACTGAATCCTCTTCGGGACTAAGGCCACCGGCCATCAAATTTATTAAACCGTGAAGAGAAGAAATATTTGAGCGCAAAACATCCTCACCCTCTTCGTCTGGATTAATTGGCAGATCGAAGGGGTTGATTCGTTTATCTGAATTTAAGGAGATTTCGAGGTAACTACCGCCGACCGAATCACAAAGTGTCTTATATTCGTTTTCAGGGTCAATGACGATGACATCTGTGCCCAGCATCAAATAGCGGAGGGCTTCTAATTTTACAAAGTAAGATTTACCAGAGCCGGACTTCGCTAAGACAATTGAATTGGCATTTTCCAGTGAAAAACGATCGAAAATAATTAATGAATTATTGTGTCTATTAATGCCGTACAAAATACCATCATCCTGAGTTAACTCACTTGAAGTGAAAGGGAAAGTAGAGGAGAGGGAAGCGGTGTCTAAATTTCTCAAAACACTGATCCTGTCAGACATCAATGGCAGAGTGGCCGTAAAGCCCTGTTCCATTTGGAAGATAGATTGTTTGGTATAAATAAGCATCCCACCAAGAGTTGATTCAATCTGATCGGTAATAGTTTTTAGTTCCTCAGCCGATTTGGCATAAAGCGTAAAATAAAGACCGAATTGGAAAAGTCTGACTTCGCCTCGTTGCAAGACGTCTCTTAATGACTCAACATCGCCAAGCGCTGTTTCAAGCTCCGGGTCTCGTGGAGAGCCTTTTTCGGCCTGAATCTGCATTGTTGATTCTAGTTTGCCGACCTGAGTTTTGAGCTCAGTCATAACATCTTTTGATTCCAGGGGATGAATATAAAGGCCGATATCCATCGTGATATCATAGTTGATAATCGGCGAAAGCCAGTTGGTCTCCAGAAATCTCGGATAGGTAAAAACAAACAGTGTTTTAGTAAATTGCGTGCCTATCTGTAACTCATTTGGAGTCACGATAAATGAAGCTGGTGCGATGATATCGCCAACTGCCACCGTTCCTTTGCGGAACTGTTCTTTTAATTTCTTGTTCTGATCCCAAAAGCCGTTATCTTTGAGGTTTTTTGAGTCGGTCTCCCTCTGTTGAATGTTGGCCTGAGCCATTGCTCGGGGGTCTGGAGTTTGATTTTGTCCTGTCGGAGCAGGGTTGTTATTGTCCATTGTTTTGTGTGTTGTTAATTCCTTGTGTAGGTGTTTGCGATGGGCTAGGCTGTTGAACCTGCTGGATCAATTGGCTGGTTTCGCCTGCTGGCATCTGAGTTCCAGTTGTAACAGGTTGTGCTTGTGCGGGGGCAACTAATATCTGTGTTGCTTCTACCTTATCAGCCTCTTGGCGTCGCTCTGCTGCGGCCTTCTTATTCTGTTCCTCTACCATTTTGGCATTATCAATTGAACGTTGAAAATTAGCCTGATTTGTTCCATTAGTCTCACCCGAGACCTCATCTTTTGAAATAATTACCGGCGAAGAGAGCGTGGTGGCGTCGTTTACGCGCTCCTTAGCCGATTCATCGGGATTATAAATCTGATAGAAAAGCTCGATTATCTGCTCAGTCGAGAGCTGAAAGCAGTGTAGGCCCATACTGGCCAAACCAGAAGCGACTATACTAGCCCTTTGCCCCAATTCATCGGTAAATTTCTTGAAATCAAGGTCAGTCACTTTCAAATGGTCAAAAGTTTGTGTTTTGGTAAATAAACTATCAAAAACATTAAGCTTTCTAATATTAATTGGGTCGAAAGGAACAACAATATAAAAAGATTTCTTCATAATATTAGCCAAAGAAATCAGTTTTGAAACGAAATCAGCATAATCACCAATCTGCATTTTTATCAAGTCATTTAAGCTTTTGTCGGCTGATTTTTTGATTTTTTCGAGGTAGGGGGTTAAATCGAGTCTTCTTGATCTGATTACAATCTCGACAGGGAAGTGAAGAGAATTTAAGAAGCTTTGATATTGGAAAATAATAGAATTTTGTTCCTGCTCACTTTTGAGTGAGAAGTTGACGGCCGAGACCTCCAAAATCATCCGGTAGCTACCGTCTTTCAGAATCATTATGCCGTCTTTGACACCGGCGATCGGGATAGATTGTTGAGTTGAAAATGCCATATATTAGGGTTATTTATTGATCAAAGTACTGCCAGCAGCGGAATCAGATTTATGAGCAAAGGAATCGATCTCCTTTGGGCTGATATTTTTATGTTGGATAATTGATTCGTTGCTTTTTTCAACATGGTAAACTTCTATTTCTAGATTGCTTCCCAAGCTCTGGCGCCAAAACCTTCTTTTTGGCGTCGCAGCATATTCAATCGCCGAAATAAAGAAATCCAAAAAAGGCCGTTCATTTATTTTTACAAAATCAAGGCAGAGGACAAATAGAGCAATAGGCGAAATCAAAAAATACGATGCCGGACGAGGCATGCTCATATAGATAGCGTAACAAGTACCAAAGCCGACTACCGCATAGACAAACTGGAGCATCGTCAAAGGCCCTAAGATACGATCTTGCATGTCTATATTTTGTGGAACTTTAAATTGCAATTAACCCCTCCAAGATATTATTCAGTTCAATTTTATCATTAAGATGCAAGACAATCAAACGGCATTATTCCGGTGGCGGGACAATAAAATCAGTTTTATTCTCCAAGCCTTTTTCCTCCTCGTCAAACCAATAAATAGCAATCTGATCCATCAATTGGCCCTTTGTCGGATTCATTTTTGGGTATATTCTTCGATATTTTAGGACGGCATTACCGGCAGTTATCATTCTCTCTATCGTTGTCATCATCTCGCCAGCCGTTTTTGTTTCGAGGGTGATCCTTGGGTGTCCCGCCTTGGCTAGCGCCTCGATCGCTTCTTTTTTGGCCTCTTTTTTATTGATAATCAAAAATCGGAGGTTTGAATCTGAGAAGACAAGATTTTCAACTTCAGTCAAAACATCCTCCTCTTGCATATTTATATAGCGATTGCAGTAGGGCAAAATTTCAAGAAACTCTGGCCAGCACTCAATTATCCTAATTATTCTTTTAGCCTTTTCCAACAAAATTATTCGACCGATCAGCTTAATAACTTCCTCTAAATTATCCTCTTTGACAGTTAGTTTTATCTCATTTTTTGTCCAAACGTCATTTAATTTGTCGATAATTATTTTCTTTGTGGCCTTCTTGAGCACATCAATATTCATTTTCGCTGCGAAATCGATAAAGGCTATCTTTTGGGTTCCCTCCTTTATGCCGAGTTCATCACAAAAATTCCCCTCGGTTATAGAGGCAGTCATTGTCAGAGGAAAAGAATCGTCTCTGATTGTTTTCATATAACCAGAGTTTTTATTTTTCAGAAAAACAAGACTCTCACTAAAAGAGTCGGTCCCTGTAACAGAGGAGACGATATCATGCAATATTTTTTTTGATTCTTCTTCTTGCATTTCTTTTATTCGTTAAGGATTAAGTTGCAGCACCTGGTAGTAATTGTGTTTCTATTACATTGTTTAAATGCCGCCTGTCAGAGTCTTTGGCGAAGTTTTTATAAACAGCGATCATTACAGTTCTTAGATTTTTTATATCCCCAGCATCGATAGCTGCCTGTAAATCCCTAGCATGTGGTACATTGCCTTTTGCTTGTTCCTCTTTTACCCATTTTACGGCGATAGCAGAGATGTCTTTAACTGGAGCCTGAGTGAGTAAAGCCTCCGCCGTTTTTTCACTATCAGTCGAATTATTTAAATGGTACCTAACACCTTCGGCGTTAGCATAAATACGGCTTTCCTTGTTCGAGTCTTCGATAACCTCACCATTTCTCATTTTTGCTGTCAGCTCTTCAGTTAAGCCATCCTTCTGGTCAGAGCCAAAAAAGATACTGACGGTTTCTTCGGCACTTCTCTTGGCATAATCATTGGCGGCTCGGCTGTTTGTCTTGGTCATTGCGATACCTTTTTTCCTTGTATAGACGACCCTTTCCATCAATTTTAGATCATCTACCTGTCCCTGTGCATTGATGTTAACCATATCAAAGAGATGTGAATCGACATAGCCGTGATCTTTTATCTGTTTATTCATCTTATCTATAAGTGTCTGTCTGTTAGCTATAACTTTTTGTCGTGCTTCTTCAAACCTAGCATTACCTATAACTAACTGTTCGCCCTCTTCTATTATGTTCTGCGAGGCAAGGACATTTGACAATCTACGACTAGTTTCTAATGTCTTTAATACATTCTTTTGTCTTGCTTTTGTCTCCTTTGCCTCGTCCTCTGACATTCCGGCTGTCTCAGTAATTGCGGATAGCGCTACCTGATGTGCTATTTTTTCAGCATCGGTTAAGTCTCTAATCGTTTTTTTCTCCTTTTGCAAATATGCAACAAGTGCCTTTGTTTCTACCGACAACTCTCCCGTTAGTTCATCTATTTCATTCATCATCATATGAACAAGTTGACGTTCGTGGATCGCACACTGATCTAAGGATGGTTTGATGGAGGCGTCATTCAACATTTTCTCCATGCCGGCTTTATTTGCTTCCTCTTCTGAACGGGCTAGCCTAAACAACTGTTGGAATTCATCAACTTTCTGTTGATCAGTGCCCAAAAGCTTTAGGTTCGCTGCTTTTCTTTTCGCAAAATCCTCTTTGCTTTCTTGATCTCTTGCGCTTCCGCCACCACTCAACCAAAGATATTGACCTTTTAATCTCAAGGCAGTATCCATACTTGTAACAGCGCCCATGCGACCAGCCGCCATACCTGAGCCCGCTCGCCACTTCTCGTACTGTTTCCACATTTTGTTGTTTGGATCTTTGACACCTAAATTTTGCAATTCCTGAAGACCATAAGCCTCATATTCGTCAACTTCACCGTTACGATTCTTTATCCACTCAATATCCATTGTTCGTTTAAGTCCTTTGTCGAGATTGTATCTACCTTGGATACCCTCAGTTGTGCCTTTCGCCAATCGAGATAAATGTGCTTCATCGGCCGCTAATTTGTCACCACCACTACCAAGCCAGTTTGCGCCGATCCATCTCTGCCAACCATAATGGCCCTCTCTTTGCAGATTCAAGCCGGCTTGCTTCCATCTCTCCCAAGCAAATCCAGCCGTATTCTTGACTCTTCCACTCCAATACTTTTTGGCATTTTCTGAGAGGAATTTTGAGCCGGTATAGGTCCAAAATTTGTCCATAACAACCCCACCCATTTTGAAGGGGACAATAATCGCTGCATACAGGCAAAGGCCGGCCAAGATAGCATTGACTAGCTCTGAGGGTAACCATGAGGCGACTTGAATTGGATTTTCAACAAAGAGAGCCCCTAACCAGAGGAAAAAGATAGCAGGTACGGGCATGAAGGCCCATTTTAGGAATTCACTCCACCATTTTGTGAAGTAGGTTTTTGTCTGTGGCAGGGCGAGAGCCATAAAGGCAATAGAGGAGACGATGACGAGAAGATAGACCATCCACATCCTGACGATGAAGAGGAAACTTAAAACAAGGGCCAGAGCGCTTCCGACAAGCATAAAAAGTATCTTTAGGATAGTGTCTAGAAACATTGGATAGGAAAATTTAGCAAAGTCGATAGCCTCTAGCTTCATACCTTCCTTGAAAGTAGTTTTATAGGTAGCCCCTAGTCCGGATGCCTGTGAAAGGAGATCTGGACTGGTAAAGAGGGTGATAGACATATTGGCAAAATCAATAACCAATTTACAGATAAGATAACTAAATTGAGCAGCAATGATCGCCAAGAGAAGAGTCGGTAGAATCTTTTTGAAGCTATAAGTATCTATCTTTAAATGAAGAATCTCAGCAAAAGCCACGACCAAGACGACCAAAATTATTGGAATGTTAATAATATTTAGAAGCCCCGTGTGCAGATTCTTGATTTGCTGATTACTATTTAGTGTTCCTTGAATTGTCTCGGCATGAGCTACTGATGGGACCAAAAAAACAACCGTTGCTAGCAGGATCAGCAAAAGAGAGTATGTAACAAACCTATTTAATTTTAGTTTATGATTCTTTGAGACCATATTTGAATTCACACTTTTCATCAGTTGTGCTAATAGCATTATTTAAAAGACAAAAGGAAAATTTCCAAAGAGAATATGCTAGGTCATGAATAAACTGCAAAATATTACAGAGTGCCCAAGCGAAAGGATCAAGCCCAAGTTTCCCGGTGATTGATATCCCTGGGCAGGTTGTCTTGACCCAAGCCGAGGCTTTTAATATGCCTAAAAACTGCAAAAGGCCAATAGCTAGTCGTCCACCCGCAATAAAAAGCTTTTTTATCGCTCCTGGCACCATCCCCACCCATTTGCCAACAAGTCCACCGGCGTCCAATATACCCTGAAGTGATTTTCCAAGAGCCCCTCTTAACCCTGGTTTGTTACCTAGATCAATAGCATATTTCCAAACTTTTGATCCGACAGATAATAAATGATCTCCTATTCTTGCAAAAAAAGTGAATTTAGTTAGTACCTTGGCGATTGGGCCAAGCAACATAGCTCCTACTTTTTCGAACGCTGCTCCAGGAATCAAAGAAATACCAAACCAGATTGACGCTTTTCTTATCCGATCCTTGTTTTTGCTTTTTATTGCCAAAGCCAAATCAATAGTCGAAATTAGAATCCCCGCGATATAAAGGGCAGCGAGGGGGGCTATTGCTTTAGCCTTCTCTGGTCTCAGCATACTTATTGGCTGTCCGTCCTCACTTACTTTCAATTCATCAATACTATTTATTTTGTTGGCGGGATCCTGAGATAGTTCCTCTGAAATTTCCTGTGACATCGCCGGCCAGAAGGGCAGGGCTTGAAGCTCCTCCGCGGTTCTCGGATCATAGGAAGCAAGCTTAACTTGATATTTATTTACCGCTTTTAAGGTTGAGAGCATCTCTGGCGCTGTCAGTATCTCCTCAGAGTACGCCGGCATCTCAAATCCTCTCTGTGTGTCTATCTGCTCGTCCATATAGCTGACAAAGTCAGACATCAGCGTTAATGTTGCAAATGTCTTCTTTGCCTCCTCAACTTTTTCAATTTTTTGCTCGCCGACGTATTTATTATAAGCAATCAGACCATCAGAAATTTCCTCAGCATCAGCATCGTTAAATTTCTCTGGCGAAGCGATCTTGTTACTTTGGTCGAGAGTAAAATTACCATTTTTGACAAGGACGGAGATACGTTCCCGAATTTGTTTTCTTGTTTTGCACTCATTTTGATCTTTGCACTCAAGTCTCTTCAACCAATATTCACTCAAAGTACCATTTTGCTGTATATAACTGTTCCAAAAACCCTCTTTCTCTATGCCGCCCCATGTTTTTTCAACAACCTCAATTAGTCGAGTAGCTGGTTTATCTATCAAAACATATTGGTCGTTTATTTTCTTATAGGCTTCAACAATTATTTTGTGCTTTTGGCCATTTTTGTCAGCGGTTGATTTGGCCAAGAGAGTATCCCAAGTATATGTAAAATCTGCTTGTGTTACATTTTTATAATTTATAAAAGAATCTTTGAGATAAGTTTTTCCATTAGCTTCCTGAATTGAAATGTCGATCTTGTCGATTGTTGTAGTAGAAGTGTCTTTGATCTGAAAGGAGACAGTTATCGGCGTAGTTCCACCTAGCGTTACTTTGTCGGCAGATTGGAGGAGAATTGCAACGTCAGGCCATTGATCGCTTGAATCCTCGGGTATGATCTCATCGCCACTAGCCGAAACAACATCATTCGATGAATCAGTATTAGCTGAAGTATCAGTTGTAGTAGCGCTATCAGATGTTGTCGTATCGGTAGTATCCGCGGTAGCAGAGTTATCAAGAAGCTCCTCAGGTGTCGGCAAATCTTCTTCAGGATTTAACATCAAATCTT
>CAYPDD010000028.1:0-1113 GCA_964409395.1 uncultured Candidatus Saccharibacteria bacterium
TTTGTTCTCGGTAAAGCACTCGGGGTTATCTTTCCGAGATTCCGCGTTGTTGACGATATCTAAGAATTAAAAGTTATAATAAAAATGACTAGGAGATCTCCTAGTCATTTTTATTATGTAGAATTACATTAATAAAATATTAATTAACAGTGAAGCTGGCAACTTTGTTAAGAGAGTTAAACTTTATCTGATAACTGCCAGCGGGGATATAACTTCCGCTCTTATCTCGCATATTCCATGACCAGTCCGTTTTATTGCCTGGCTTTAGCGTCGTTATACTACTATTAACCTCAAGCTTGTATATTTCTTTGCCTTTGGCATCTATCAAACTCCAAGGAGAGCTATCATTTCTGACTTTCAGCGTGCATTGGCTATATTTATCATTTTTAACCCCGATAGACATAGTTTGGCCGACATTGTATGTTTTTCTGTCTACAAAAGCGTAGAATTTACACTCTTTGCTTCCGACGTCAGCTGAGATAGATCCTGTTTTACCCATATAAAAAATTACGCCTCCAACTACCGCTAAAACAGCCAAAGAAGATAAAACAATTTTATTCCGAAGGGAGTTCATTGATGCTCCTATTTAATAACTATATAACAAATTTAACACCTTCCAATGGAAGATGTCAAAATTTGTTATTAGAACGAATATAATTTTTATTTTTTTGGGGAAACAGTTTTGGCTAATTGAGATTTGACTCTGGAAGCTTTGTTTTTGTGAATAACGTGTTTCTTGGCAGCAAGATCAACCTGCTTGTAAGCGTTGTTCAAAAGGTCAACAACATTTTTTTCACCATTTACGACGGCAACTTTTAAACCTTTAACGGCGTTTTTTAGCTTTGCTCTAGTGTCGTCATTCTCTGCTTTTCTTCTAGCTTCAACTTTTAAAGCCTTTTTGGCTGATTTGATAATTGGCATTTTTTCTCTTTATTCTTATTTACAAACTAAGTGTTACTTTATCAGAAAGGGGACGAAATGTAAAGAATCTAAATATTGATACTGATTTTATAAATGGGAAAGGTCCGGTAAAATACCGGACCCCTGTTTCCCTCCTTTTTTATTTGTCATAGCCGAGCGCCTCGGCTATGATCTTTGCTTCTGGGTCCAAGT
>CAYPDD010000028.1:1123-7887 GCA_964409395.1 uncultured Candidatus Saccharibacteria bacterium
AAAGTTTGAATAATTTAATCTCATTAAATGAGTCTGGCTCAATTGGTTCAAAGAGAAATATTAGTCCAATTTTGCCAATCTCTGGCTCGCATGAGATCAGGGCATTGGCTCCGAAGTCCTCTCCAAAAGAAATGTGGGTTGCTCTTGGATAGTCATTCATTAGCCGTATGGGCAAACTGTTATTGCTATCGGCTAAAAGCTCATTTGTTCTGGCATAAAGCTCAATATTACCGAATGCAATTTTCGGCCCATTAAAGACCAAAGGAACGAGCTTATCTTCACATTCGAAGAGGATTTCTGTGCCGAGATTATTCAGGCTCTCTTCGAGAGGTGTTCCGCTCCGCCACAAGGATTTAGGTGGGCCCCAACTGTAGGGCATTGTCAGCGCTCTTTTCCCTGCCTGGATGACAACTGTCCCATGCCGGGTGACTAAAGCAGCAGAAACACTACAATAGATCAATCCGCCGTCTGCTAAATCGGCAGATTCTCCCTCTTGCCAAGCCTTATAGAGGCGGTCCAAATCCGGATTCCACGGGTATTCTGGAGTGCCAAATTCGTGCTCTAAAAGATTTTTGTCGGCAAAACCAATTAGGTTCAGGGCGGGAAATCTAATCTCCGTTCCTGAAGCCATTGCATAAAAAATAGTATGAACATGGTTCATTACTATCCCCCCTATTTTTTGCAGAATAGGTCGTGCTTTATCTGCTTTAAATTTCTTGATCGTTATCAAGGCACAACCGAGCATTATGACACAAAAATCTCTTCTTTGTCAACTAAAAAAGCCCTCTTGGCAAGGGCTTTTTTATATTGTAGATATTTTAAGCCTGAATAAAATCGAGCAGTTCCTTTGTCTTGGCCTCAACTAATTCTTTTGTCTTGGCCTCAACATTAAGGCGGAGCAGTGGTTCAGTATTTGAACCGCGAACGTTGGCTCGCCATTCATCAGCCTCAACAGAGACGCCGTCGAGCGTGTCAATCTTGAAGTTAGAATATTTATTTTGTATTTCCATCAATTTATCTTTAACATTGTTAACTTTAGCGTTATGCTCGCCGGAGATAAAATATTTGGCAAAATAGGGAAGCAAAAGTTCGTCCAAATCCTTATCTTCAACGCCCATCATCTCAAGTAAAATCAAAAGGGGTAAAATCCCCGAGTCGCAGTAATAAAAATCACGTAAATAAGTATGCCCACTCGCTTCGCCACAGAAAACAGCATTGTGCTTTCGCATGGCAGTCTTAATAAAAGAGTGTCCGACTCTTTCTGGGAAACCAACGCCTCCAAACTCTTTGATTGTGTCTAAGACAGCCCAAGTATAACGAGGATCGTAAATTATAGAGGCCCCTGGGAATTTCTTTAGGAAATATTGGGCAAATAGGGCAGTAGTATAATATGATTCGACAAAAATCCCTTTTGGTGTGCAAAAAAAGACTCGATCAGCATCAGCATCCCAAGCAACTCCAAGATCAGCGACGGTGCTTTTGACTAAGCCGACGAACTCTGGCCGGTTTTCTGGCACAAATGGATCTGGTCTGCCCTTTGGAAAAGTACCGTCTGGTATATCGTTTAGGCCGTTAACCTCTATTGGTAGATTCCCAAGCTCAACGATTCTTTTAAAAACGATACCCTCGAAGCCAAAATTAGGATTGATAACCAATTTTGTTTTTTTAATATTCTGTGTGTTAACAAAAGCTAAGCAATATCGAGCAAAATCATCCAAGATATCTTTCGTCTCAATATTTCCTTTTTTATCACTCTCAATAACATCTTGATCATTAACAATCAGATCCCTCATCTCAAAGAAACCAGTTTCTGAGGAGATAGGGATTGCTTTCTCGCGGACCATTTTGGCTCCGTTGTACTCAGCCGGATTGTGGGAGGCAGTGACTTGGATGCCACCAGCGTATTCATATTGGCCTACAGCGAAATAAAGCATCTCAGTCGAAACCATGCCAATATCAACAACATCAACGCCAGCGTCTACCAAGCCCTCTATCAGGGCTTTTTTTAATTGTGGCGAATGAATCCGCACATCCATGCCGACCGCAACTTTCCCGCTTGGCTTTACAACTTTGACATAAGCCTGGCCAAGGTGATAATAGAGCTCCTCGTTTAGCTCGGTTGGGTAGACTCCACGCATATCATAAGCTTTGAAAATCGATTGATTTATCTGCATAGAATATTCCTCTGTGTCTTTATAACTATTTAAAGGTAAAGGTATTTGCCTTCTTCTTTCAATTTATCAAGGAGGGCTTTGACGTCTTTGGATTTACTACGATCACAAATTAATAATGCATCAGGGCTATCAACAATCACTACGTCTTTAAGGCCAAGAGTAGCAATCAGTTTATCATTTGAAAGGATAAGACAGTCTTCATTATTCAAACCGATGTGGTTGCCTTTAGTAATAACATTGGTGTTATGAACTTCACCGAAGAAGTCGAGAAGCGAGCCCCAAGTGCCAACGTCGCTCCAACCAAAATCGCCTGGCACAACCATCAGATCATTCGTTTTCTCCAATATTCCGTAGTCAACAGAAGTTTTTTCAACTTTTTTATACTCTATTTCAGCTATTTTTTTCTCATCCTCGGTACCCATTACCTCTTTGATCTTCATGATTGACTGGTAAGTTTCTGGCATATATTTTTCCATTTTTCTCAAAAATTCATCGACTTTCCAAATGAACATACCGGAGTTCCAAAGATACTCCCAAGAGCTGAGATATTGCTCAGCTTTCTCTAATGTTGGCTTTTCAATAAATTTATTAACAGAGAAAGCACTAAAACCCTTGTCGCGAACAATCTGACTCTCCATTTTGATATAGCCGAGATCAGTGTCTGGTTTTGTCGGATTTATACCGATGGTAATAATATGGTCTGGATAATCTTGTAGCAACTTCTCGGTAAAAGAGATGGTGTCCAAGAAAAGGCCGACATCTTTGATCATATGGTCGGAGGGGATAAAGATAACACTAGCTCCCGGGTCAATTTTGTCGAGATAGGCCGAGACCAATCCACAAGCCGGCGCGTTTCCACGCAGAGAAGGCTCAACAATAATATTGCTACCTTTAATCTCAGGCAAATGCCTTTTTACTTCCTCAACGTAATCACCAATTGTTGAGACCAAAATGTTTTCTGGCTTAAAACTCGATAGTAATCTCTCATAAGTTTCGCGGAGAAGAGATTTATCACCGATGAAGTGATGAAATTGCTTCGGTTTGTTCTGTCTAGAAATGGGCCATAATCTTGTTCCTGAACCACCAGCCATTATTACTGCGTACATATTATCCTTGCTATTTAAAATAAACTAAATAATTTTTCACAATCTAACATTATCAACCAGGTTTAGCAATTTTTCAAAAGGGCATTATACCCATCGTTATTTTTTGTCATTTAAAATAATAGTGATACCAATTACGACCAAAACTAATGGCCAAAATATTGACCAAGCGTGGAAGCCGAAGACGTCTTGGAGTAAGAAAAGAAGTCCGAGAATAATAATCGCAACACCAATAATTAATCTACCATCATCTTTTTTTGTTTCAACTTTGCTCTTCTTTACCTCTTTTTTTATTTCATTCGCAAATTGCTCAGCCTTTTCTTTTATCTCTTCGGCGCCTGTTTTGCCAGTAGCGTGTTGAGGATTTTCAGGAATTATTACCCACGCGATAATGTAAAACAGGATAGAAATCCCAGTGAAGACCAAAAGAGCTACAATCAGTCGGATAAAAACAGGATCGATATCAAAATATTCGCCCAAACCACCGCAAACTCCGCCAAGTATTTTATTGTCAGAGGAGCGGTAAAGATGTTTTTTTGCCATACATTCCTTTTATAAGTGATTATTACCTTGATTCTATCACATTTCTTTCTCATTTTAAAACAATATAAAGAGGCGCTACCTTGACAAAATGGCCAATTCTGCTATATTTGATAGTTTCGCTAAAGCCGAATGGCGAATCGGTCAAATAGATCAAATTCAATATATTTGGTTAATTCGGTTTATCAAATATTAGGTATTAGGTTAAAAATGGAATTATCTCCAAAACAACAAGTTGTCGATGTGCTGAAGAACAGCCAAAAGATACTTCTCTTAACGCACAAAAATCCTGATGGTGATGCTGTCGGCAGTATTTTGGGTTTATATTTTTCACTTAAAAAACTAGGCAAAGATGTTATCGCTGTCTGTGCTGATGCTCCATCGGCCGTTTTTGACTATATGCCAGGGACAAAAGAAATTGCCCAGAATTTTGCTTCTGGTCGAGATTTTGTTATATCGGTCGACACCTCTAAAGTTTCAGCTGATAAAATAATGTACAAAATGGAAAAGGACAAGCTTAACATTATAGTTACTCCTAAAAACGGTCAGTTCAGTAAGGAAATGCTCTCTTGTTGCGCCGGTAATTTTCATTATGATGCCGTTGTCGTCGTCGATTCTACCGACTTGGAAAGAGTTGGCAATCCTTACGAAAAACACCCTGAAGTTTTCTATGATATCCCAGTTGTTAATATTGATCATCATGCTGGTAATGATTTCTTCGGCAAAGTTAATCTTGTCGACATTACGGCCACCTCTACCTCCGAAATTATGGTTTCTGTTTTAGAGGCATTGACCGGAGATCCTAAATTTATAAATGAAGAAATTGCCACTGCTCTATTAACTGGCATTATCACTGACACTAATTCTTTTCAAAATACTAATACTACACCTAAATCTTTAACCGTCGCAGCTCAATTAGTTGCTTTTGGCGGTCGCCAACAGGATATTATAAAAAGCATCTATAAAACTAAACCACTCTCAACTTTGCGTTTATGGGGTCGAGCACTCTCGAGTTTACGAGACGAAAAGACTCACAAATTTGTTTGGACTCAGCTGTATAAAAAGGATTATCTCGAAGTGGCTGCTGCCGAAACTGAGTCATCTGGCGTTATTGATGAACTATTGAAAACCGCTTCAGGCGTAGATTTCGCTCTTTTACTATCCGAAAAAAACGGCGATGTTCATGGGTCGCTTCGCTCTACAAACAAATCAAAGGATGTTTCCCTCATCGCCAAAATATTTGGTGGTGGTGGACACCCAATGGCTTCGGCTTTCCAGCTCAATGCAACAACTTTGGAAGCCTCATCGGACTCAATTATTCAAAAAATCAAAGAGTACCAAAATTCAATTGTTTAAGTGATATGATTATGACAAAATAGATTGATTTATAGGCAAGTTTGTGATATAAAAAAGAAAGTAAATTATTAATAAGGGAGAAACCAGTGCGCGGAAGCTATTCTGCACTTGCTGGCTGAAAGGAAAAGATGGTTCAAGAAAAGGCTGCTAAGACAGCAAAAGAGGATTTGGTAAAGAAATACCAAACTCACAAAAATGACACTGGTTCGACTGAGGTTCAGGTTGCAATCCTGACAAAGAAAGTCTCTGATCTGACAAAGCATTTAAAGGAGCACAAAAAAGATTTTGACTCCCGACGTGGCTTGCTTATGATGGTCGGCAAACGCCGAAGACTTCTAAATTATCTTCGAAAAAATGACGAAGAGAAATACACTAAAGTTATCACTGATTTGGGTCTCAAAAAATAGGGGATTAAGAAAGAGCCTCGAGTAATCGGGGCTCCTCTTAGTTCATTAATAAAATAATAGTGCGAGATAAGAGGTAGAAGTATAGAGTATAGAGTCGTTGGTATAATAATTATACTAATAGCTTCGTACTTTATACTGTACTCATACTTATTTTTGCGCTCTAAAGGAAGGACCTTTATGGTTAAGAAAATGGAATTCAAAACTCGTTCATACGAGGTTGATTTTGGTGGGGAAAAAATAATGCTCGAGACGGGCAAACTAGCAGGACTTGCGACTGGTTCAATTACGGCTAGATACAAGGACACTGTTGTTTTGGCAACTGTTTGCGTTGCTTCTGAAGCAAAAGATGGTACTGATTTCTTCCCGCTCATGGTTGAGTTTGAGGAGAGATTTTACGCTGCTGGTAAAATTTCCGGTAGTCGTTTTATCAAAAGAGAGGGTCGTCCATCTGATGCGGCTGTTTTATCTGGTCGCAAAATTGATCGTCCGATTCGTCCACTTTTTCCAAAGAGCTATCGAAATGATGTTCAAATCATCATCACTGCTTTATCTTACGATGGTTCAATAAATATTGACGTCCTTGGTACTTTTGCTGCTTCTGCTGCACTGATGCAGACAAATGCTCCTTACAAAGGCCCAATTGCTTCAGTTAACGTTGGCCTGATTGATGATAAATTTGTTCTTAATATGGATGAAGAGCAACAGGAAATATCAACTCTAAATCTGACTTTTGCGGCGACAGCTGAGCGCGTTATGATGATCGAAACAGAAGCAAATGAAGTGAGTGAAGAAAAAGTTTTCGAAGCAATCGAGTTTGGTCACAAAGCTATTCAGCCTTTGCTTCAATTACAACATAAAATCGCTCAAGACCATGCTCGAGAAGTCGCTACCGAGGTTGTTGAGGAAAAAATTGTTGGTATCCATGCAGAGGTTTATAACCTGGTTGCTGATAAGGTCAAGGAAGCTATGGCTAAACTTGACAAAGAAGAGAGAGAATCACAGCTCAAAGCCTATGAACAGGAAGTTCTCGACTCTTTGGACGGCGCTTACAAACAAATTGATATTAAAAATGCTTTTACAAAAATCGTTGAAAAAGAAATCAGACGCTTGATTCTTGAAAAGAATATTCGTCCAGATGGCCGAGGTATTGAAGAGATTAGACCAATTGGCGTCGAGGTAGGAAT
>CAYPDD010000029.1:0-7721 GCA_964409395.1 uncultured Candidatus Saccharibacteria bacterium
AAACATTGCTTTCCCGCTGATAAAATCAACGCCGTCTTTCAGACAAGTTTCTGCAAGAGCAAGTGCAATATCAAAAGAGAGAATACGTGCTTTTTCTCGATCATCCCTCCAATGACTAATAAAATCACGTTGATTGTCTAGATCAAGCAGGAAGGAAAACGGCAGACTCTCGTGTAATTTTTTAGCGACTGTAGTTTTACCAACTCCTGCGGGACCGTTTATCAAAATAAGTTTCATAATTATTCCTCCTTAAAAATATTTTTGTTTATTCCTGATGGGAAAATTGACTATTATAAAGCGAGGCATAAAAACCTTTTTTCGCTAATAGTTCCTGATGAGTCCCCTGCTCAACAATATTACCATCTCGCATTGCTAAGATGAGGTCGGCTTCACGAATAGTCGAAAGACGATGAGCAATCACAAAGCTAGTTTTGCCCTTCATCAAATTTTCCATCGCTTTTTGAATCAAGATCTCGGTTCGGGTATCGACTGAACTCGTTGCTTCATCAAGAATCAACATTGGCGTCTTGGCCAACATCGCTCTAGCAATAGTCAGAAGCTGTTTCTCACCCTGAGAAATATTATCAGCTTCTTCATTTAACTCCATTTTGTAGCCATTTGGCAGAGCATGAATAAAATGGTCGGCATGTGCTGCATTGGCCGCTGTTTCAATCTCAGCTTGCGAAGCTTTAGGATTGGCATAGCCAATATTCTCTTTAATCGTACCATTAAACAGCCAGGTATCCTGCAAAACCATCCCAAACAATCTACGCAGATCAGCTCTTCTCATCTCTCGGATATCAATCCCATCAATTTTGATCGAGCCCTTATCAACATCATAGAAACGCATCAAAAGATTTACGATAGTGGTTTTGCCAGCTCCGGTTGGACCGACAATCGCAACTTTCTGACCAGGCTTAATATTTGCATTGAATCCCTTGATAATAGTTTTATCGCTGTCATAGCCGAAAATAACATTGTTAAATTCAACCGCACCCTTTATTTTTTCAATTTTAACTGGATTTTCAGCTTCTGGAATTTCTTCTTTTTCTTCTAAAAATTCGAAGACTCTTTCGGCCGCGGCCGCCGTTGATTGCAAAACGCTAGCGATTGTCGCAGTTTGAGCAATTGGCTGATTGAATTGATTCACATACTGAATAAACGCCTGTATGTCACCAATCTGAATCTTGCCGTTTATAGCCAGCCAGCCACCAATGATTGAGACGCCAACATAACCAAGGTTGCCGATAAAGACCATGATCGGCATCATCAAACCTGATAAAAATTGTGACTTCCAGGCACTGTCATACATTTCATTATTAATTTTTTGAAATTTGGCGATTGAACGCTTTTCACCGTTGAATACTCTCATAACATTATGCCCCGAATACATTTCCTCAACGTGACCATTGATTCTACCAAGCGCATCCTGCTGTTCTTTGAAAAAATGCTGTGATTTTTTAACAATCAAAGCAATCAGACTGACACTAATTGGAAGCAACACGATTGAAACAAGAGTTAAAAGCCAACTAATTGAAAACATCATAACAAGTATACCGATAACCATGGTCGCTGAAGTGACGATTTGCGATAAGCTTTGATTGAGAGTTTGCGAAATTGTATCGACATCATTTGTAACACGGCTCAAAACCTCACCGTAAGGCCGACCATCGAAATATTTCAATGGCATTCGATTAATCTTTTCTGAGATATCACGACGAAATCGATAAGTAATTTTCTGTGAAATATTTGTCATTATCCAACCCTGGATATATGAGAAAAGGGCGCTCAAGACATAAAGGCCAATCAACATCAGCGCAATCTGCTGAATCTTGTTGAAATCGATCGTCGGACGACGGGAAAGATCAAGCGCTTTTATTTTATCAATAAGATTCGCTGGAATTTTTGATATTGACTCTTTGGGCATTTTATTGAGAAAGTCTCCTCCAGTTGTCCCCACTGGAATAACAGTCCCTTTTGGCAGAGTTGATGTGATTTCATCATACGATTTCATACCAATATAGTCAGAGACTACCTGATTGGTCACATTACCTAAAATTTTCGGGGATAAAATTGAGAATATCGTACTGGCAATAGCAAAAACGAAAACGATAATAATGGAAGCCCAAAACGGACGAATATATTTAAGCAAATTCTTCATTGTCCCTTTAAAATCTTTTGGTTTTTCTACTACCCCCATAGCTCCGCCCATTGGCCCACGGCCGAAACCTCCATTTGATTCTTTTGGTGTGTTTTTTGCGTCTTTTTGTTCAGCCATTATAATCCCCTTTCTACAGGCTCAATCCTTGACCCGGAATTTTTCTCATTCAAATCATCCTGATAATCCTTGAGCTCTGTTGGAGAAAGTTGCGAAAAGGCGATTTCTCGATACACATCACAATCTTTCATTAGCTCTTTATGTGAGCCGGTTGCGACAATCTTGCCCTCATCTAAAACAATAATTTTATCAGCACCCAAGATAGTGCTAATTCTTTGCGCCACTATTAGGACGGTTTTTTGCTTGGTCTCCTTTGACAAAGCCTCTCGAAGTGTTCGATCGGTCTTAAAATCAAGAGCTGAAAAGCTATCGTCAAAAATATAAATCTCCGGGTTGAGAATAATCGCCCGAGCGATTGATAATCTTTGTTTTTGACCACCAGAAACATTTGTACCGCCCTGAGCGATTGAATGTTCAAAGGCACCTTCAAGATTTTTGACAAATTCTTCGGATTGGGAAATTTTAGCTGCCTTCTCGACTTCCGCTTTGTTTGCTTTTGGCGCACCATACTTGATATTACTCGAGACTGTTCCAGAAAAAATAACGCTTTTTTGAGGAATATAGCCGATTTTAGAATACAAATCTTCAAGCTTATAATCTCGAACATCGAGACCGTCAATCAAAATTTGACCATCGGTCACATCATAAAAACGAGGAATCAAATTAATCAGAGTGGATTTACCACTACCCGTTGAACCAATAAAAGCGGTTGTCTCTCCTGGCTTAGCCGTGAAGGAAAGGTGCGATAAAACCGGCACATCAGCCGTTGGGTATGAGAATGTCACATCTTTAAATTCGACCAAACCGGATGAATCTTTAGTTTTTTTTGGCGACTTAGGTTCTTTTATCAACGATTCTGTTTCTATAACTTCAACTACTCTTTTGGCTGAGACAGCGGCACGAGGAAACATAATAAAGACAATGGAAACCATTAGAAAAGCCATAATGACCTGCATCGCATACTGCATAAAGGCCATCATATCACCGATTTGAAGATTACCGTTACCGATTAAATGAGCCCCGACCCAGATAATCAAAAGGGCAGTAAAGTTGAAAATAACCATAATCAATGGTTGCATTATTACCATTAATCGATTAACAAAAAGGTTGGCATTTGTTAGATCAACATTAGCAATCTCAAATTTTTTCTGTTCGACTTTTTCGTTATTGAAAGCGCGAATGACACGTAAACCAGTCAGATTTTGACGAGTCACAAGATTTAGTTTATCAACCAACTTTTGTAAAAGTTGAAATTTTGGCAGAGCGATTGAAAATAAAATTAAAATAATGCCCATCATAATGACAATGGCCAAAATAATAATCCAACTCATTGATGGGGCGGTATGATAAGCCTTCATAATGGCGCCTATCGCCATAATCGGCGCTTGTAACACCATTCTCAGGACTAGAATCAACACCATTTGGATTTGTTGTATATCGTTGGTTGAACGAGTGATGAGAGAAGCTGTCGAGAATTTATTGAATTCCGTCATTGAGAAACTTTCAACTTTCGCGAAAACTTCATTGCGGACACTTCGAGAAAAACCCGTGCCGATACGAGAAGCCAGTAACCCGATAATTACGGTAGCAACACCACCAATTAGTGAAACCACAAGCATTAGAAGACCATTGTGAATTACAATATCATTGTTGCCAGCTACTACCCCATCGTTGATGATTTTAGACATATAATCAGGCAGTTCAAGCGAGGTCATCACAGAAACATAAACCGCAGCAAATAATATTATTATCTGCCAGACATATGGTTTTAGATATTTAATTAACTTCACCATATTACCTGCCCTCTTCAATATTTTCGTCAACAAATGATTGCATCTTATCGAAACTCTCATTCATTTTCTTGGCAAATTCCTTTATCATATCTGGTCGCATAATGAACAAGCCTTTGCCACCTGGACCAGACATAACTAATAATTTATCCCCAACTTTTAGCTCGATTGCATTTCGCGCTTCGACTGGAATAACTATTTGGCCCTTCTCGCCAACTGTGGCTGTGCCAAAAAATTTTTGATTAAACATGGAGCTCCTTTGAGTTAGAAAAGTTATACTTATTATACAAGTTACACTATACAATAGCCAATACAACTGCGTCAATAGTTTAAATATTATTAAGTCATTGGCTATGATATAATATTCATATGAAAAATAGTTCTCCAAAAAATTCCGCTGAAAGCAAAAGAATAATCAAACTGATGATTGATAATGAGCATAGTTTTATGCGTTTGTATCGTCATTATTCACAGATGTTTCAAAATCAAGATTTTTGGCTTCGACTTTCCGGCGAAGAAAATCGCCATGCCCAATGGCTTGAAGCTCTAATGAAAAGCAAGGATGTCTTTTCTATTAGGCTCAACCTCCTTCCAGAAGAGTCTTTGAGGCTAATAAACGAAGAAATTGAGGAACAAATTGCTTCTCAGGAGTATTTGACCTTAGCTGAAGCATTAGAGAAATCACTCCGTTTTGAAGAGTCTTTTTTCGAAAAAAGTTATTTTGAATTTATATCTTCCGAAACAATTAGTGTTCAGCGGGTAATAGAAGATTTGAAACGCGAAACCAAGGAACATATCATTTCTGTCAAAAAAGAGCTGGAAAATATAAATCAGAATTCAAGATAACATAGCACCAGAGCGAGCTACCCAATAGCTACCGATAATCGTCCATTGACTCTCAGCCAGAATAGCGTAGTGTATTAGACATTAGGTACGGTTTTGAAAAGGATTACTCTTTTTTTAGACCTACCTGGGAGAGCCGCAACATACGGGCTCTCTCTTTTTCTTTTTGAGAGAAAAGGATTATAATAATTACTAATTAGCGCGCCTATTAATAAATTGGAGGTTTTATGGAATCGCAGGAAAAATTTAAGAGTCTTCGCCGAATGAATATTGCCGCGGCAATATTGCATTTCTGTTCTGGCATCCTTATGGTTGTTTTATCAACAGATATGAAGGTGTCTGTCTTCACGAGTTTTTTAAAGTTTGACGCAATCAAACAAACGCTTGTACCAGATCCGAAAGTTTGGTTTGATCTTCCACTTGGACTACTCGTTGCATCATTCTTATTTATATCAGCACTTGCTCATGTTTTGATTTCCCTGCCCAAGATTAATGATTGGTATAACGCCGGCCTTGCTAAACATATCAACAAGATGCGCTGGATTGAATATTCTTTTAGCTCCTCTATTATGATTGTCGTCATCTCATTGTTGGTAGGAATTACTGATATCTCTGCCTTGGTTCCAATTTTCTTCGTCAACGCTATGATGATTCTCTTTGGTTGGATGATGGAACTTCAAAATCAAACAACACAAAAAGTAGATTGGACTTCTTATATTTTTGGCTGTATCGCTGGCGTAGCACCATGGATCGTTATCGCGCTTTACCTTGCAAGTCCAGGTAGTGTAAGCAACCCACCAACTTTTGTTTATTGGATTTTCTTTTCAATTTTTATCTTCT
Source organism: uncultured Candidatus Saccharibacteria bacterium (assembly GCA_964409395.1). Classification (GTDB taxonomy): domain Bacteria; phylum Patescibacteriota; class UBA1384; order XYA2-FULL-43-10; family 1-14-0-10-43-13; genus CAYPDD01. Next base: position 5,752 of record CAYPDD010000029.1, read on the forward strand.
TTAATGTCTTTGCCATCAATCAAGTTCTCCATTACAAAAAGACTGGCAAATGGGCTGATTATCTCTACGGTGAACGTACCTACATTGTTCTAAGCTTCGTCGCCAAATCTTTGCTTGCTTGGCAAGTCTTTGCCGGTACCTTGCGACCATAAATAGAATTTGATCTCAGATATAATAAAAACAAACGGCCAAAAACCGTTTGTTTTTATTGACCCAATATCTTTTTTGTGTTATTATATTTTTTTGACATTTAAAAAGTAACCGGAAAATCCTTCATCGGATTATTTTTTATTTTTACCCTTTGTTTGCTTGATCCAATTCAGCTAATGCTTGATTGGATTAATATAAACAAAGGGAGATCAAAAAATGTCCAAAAAATTAGACCAAATTTCAGCCGAGGGACTGCAGATCAACTGCATTGATCCGGAGGTGGCGGAGGTCTGCAGTAGTATCGCAAAAGAACTCAAATTGGCAGTTATGCCGATTCCTGGTTGCAATATCACTGAAAAGAAATTAGAAGAGATTGTCGGGATTTATTTTAACAAATCAATTCTTTTTGTAGCTAATGAAGGGAACCGCCACTGGGGCACTGTTAGTGGAGATGAACGCCAGATTGACGTCTGTGTTCAAAGTTCACAAATACTGTCTGCTTGGGGCGTAAAATCCGAAGTAATAATGCTTCACGATGGTCTAAAGCCATCGATTGTTTCAAATAATTTTGCAGAGACAGTTTGGTCTCTCGAAGAAATAGCCGACGGGACTACAAATTGGGAGTACAAGCCAGTTGAAGAAATAATTACCGATGGCATAAGCTCAGTCATTATTGGAAATTATTTCTGGAATAGAGTCCCAAAAAAAGGTGAGGTTCTCCTTTCGAGTTACGGCGTGACTTGGAACGAGAGACTACTACTGTTGGAGTTGATCGCCAATTATGGCGCAGAAACCGTAAAGGGATATTTCGAAGATATCCCTATAGAGGAGAAAAATCGCATCCTCGACCTCCTGAAAAACCTTCGGATTATGGACATTGCTCTGTAATTCGAAAAAATAAAGCCGTTAGGGCTGTACAATTTTGTACAGCCCTTTCGTTATAATTTAGGCCATTAATATGTAAATCAATCTCTTATGCTCCGTCTTACAATGCCAAGAAGTTCTTTATGTAATTTACCGTTAGAAATTATCGCTCCTTTGATATCACGATCGTAACGTTGTTCGTTGCCGAAAAGATCAGTAACTTTGCCACCAGCCTCCTCAACGATTACCTTTATTGCGGCGATGTCCCATTCTGTATAGCCAGTAAAAATTGCTCCCGCAAACTCACCTGCTGCCACTAGAGCACAAGGGTAGGTAATACAAGCAAAATGTACTAACAGTGCATCTTTAGCATATATATTTTGCTCAAGATTGGGCATATAATATCTCGCCGTCGCCCAACTTTCGATATCAACAGCACTGTCTTTTAATGTTTCTCTGTCTGAGACTTGGATTGTTTTGTCATCTAGCGTTGCTCCCTTATTCTTTTCGGCATAGAAAAGATTGTCCTGCATCGGATTATATAAGACACCCACTATTGCCTCACCATTTTTAACCAAAGCCAGGGAAAACATAAATACAGGCAATCCATGCGAGAAAGGAATCGTTCCATCGATTGGATCACAGACCCATAAATATTCGCTATCTTTTTTATAATAACTTTCCTCTTCGCCCCGTATATTATGGTCTGGAAAATATTTTTTGACTGATTCAATTACCAAACTGTTTACTTCCTTATCTGTTTTGGTCACCGGACCATCAATCCCCTTCCAACCTTTTTCCATACCAATCTTAAAATTTGATTTTATTATTTGCCCTGCTTCTTTGGCCAAATCGATAGCAAATTTTTTATATTCCACGTCTACTCCCTAACTTTCAAATTAATAATCTGCTCTTTTAATTTCTTCTGCCATAATATGCCTTAAAAAAATTAATGT
>CAYPDD010000030.1:0-2393 GCA_964409395.1 uncultured Candidatus Saccharibacteria bacterium
AAATTATAAATTTATTTCGCCGGATGCTCTTACCGGCCTTGATAGCACAAGTGACAAGGGTCAAAATTAAGGGGAAAATAATATGAGCGGCGATAATATTTGGATAACCACCGTCATTGAGGAGCTGAATTGGTGTCTTGGCGATGAAGGCATAGAGAAAAAAGGCTATAAGCCCTGCTTCGATGCCGAAAACAGTGTAAGCTAGGATAAATATCGCTAAACTTGAGAAGATAAGAATCGCGGGGGCTGTCCATTTGATTGTTTCCAACAAATCGGCATTAAATAAAATCGCAATTTTTGCTATCAAATAATGATATGCCGGTGGGTAGCCACCACTTTTTAGAACTTCAAAAAAGTTTCCGGTGCCATCGTAAAAAGGCTTAGCCATCCACCAGTGATTCATCGGGTCGTCGCCAGAGGGAACGGCATATTGATAATGCACCAAGCCATAATATTGGACAAAAATAAGCCCAATCAAACCGAGTGATAATAAATACCAATAAATTTTTTTAGTCGCTATCAACTTTTTGATACAATCAATCATTTGTCTTATTATATCAGTCAAAAGGGATAAACTAAAATATTTATTTTCTTGACATACAGGAGGGAAATAGGGTATTGTATTAATACAATTTCATATATTTATCAAGAGTGGCGCGAGAGTTTTGGCTCTATGACCGTCCAGCAACCCCGACTTTGCTCCTTAAGTTTACCCTGAGTGAACAAAGTGAGTCGAAGGGTGCTAATTCCAAGCCTTAACAGGCAAGATAAAAACACTAAAAAAATTCTTGCCTTATAGCAAGTTTTTTTAATTTAAATTAAGAGGAAAAATGGCAAAATTACAAAACAATAAAATGACAAAATGGTTATTCACCTCAGAATCAGTTACTGAAGGGCACCCAGATAAAATGGCTGACCAAATTTCTGATGCTATTTTGGATGAGTTATTAAAGAAAGATCCGCTCTCTAGGGTAGCTGTCGAGACGATGCTGACAAACGGCGTTTGTATTATTGCCGGAGAGGTTACAACCGACGCCTATGCTGATATTTCAAAAATTGCCCGATCTGTTATCGAGGATATCGGTTACGACGGTTGCGGTTTTCACCATTCGTCCAGTGGCGTGATGACAGCCATCAAAGAGCAGTCGAGTGATATTGCTCGAGGAGTTGATAGCTTCAAAACAGTTGATGGTAAAATAGTTGAAGAAAATTTAGCGGGACTTGGCGCTGGCGACCAAGGTTTAATGTTCGGCTATGCTTGCAAAGAAACCCCTGAATTGATGCCTCTGCCGATAACTCTAGCTCACGCCTTTTGTAAACGTTTAGCCGAAGTTCGAAAAAAGGAAATTATTTTAGATCTCTGTCCGGACGGTAAATCACAGGTCACAATTGAATATGAGGATGGCAAGCCGACAAGAGTACATACTATCTTAATCGCTGCTCAGCACCGTGAAGATAAAAAACAGAAGGTTTTGAGAAGTGAGATAATTGAAAATGTCATTAAGCCCGTTCTTGCGGTCTATAATCTCGCTATTGATAGCAAAACGAATATCTACATCAATACCACCGGAAAATTTGTTGTGGGCGGTCCAGAGGGGGATACTGGGCTAACCGGCAGGAAGATTATCGTTGATACTTACGGTGGCTACTCACGCCATGGCGGTGGTGCTTTTTCTGGCAAGGATCCCTCAAAAGTTGACCGATCAGGCTCATATATGGCACGATGGGTGGCCAAAAGTGTGGTTGGCTCAGCTCTAGCCGAGAGGTGTGAGATACAAATATCCTATGCTATCGGTCGGCCAGAACCGTTGTCAATTTTCGTTGACACCTTTGGCACTGGTATTATCCCGGACTCTCAAATTAAGCAAAAAGTGATTGATAATTTTGATTTCAGACCAGGCATGATTATAAAAGAGCTCGATTTGCGCAAGCCCATCTATCGCCAAGTATCGGCTTATGGTCATTTTGGTCGTCCAGATCTCAATCTGCCTTGGGAAAAAATCAAAAAAATAATCTAAAGTTATTCTTTGTCTGATTTAAGGAGTGATTTAATCGTTTCTGTGCTGACAATCCCTATTAGATAAGCCATCAAGAAGAAGAAAATAGCTGAGACGATTATTCCGAGGATAAAGTGGAGAGATAAAAACTTCAAAGTTAAAGCGAAAAGCAGAGTCAATATTGCGACTAAAATCATCTTGATTGTGCCCATAAAATCTACTTTAAACGGCACAATTTTTCTTGTGTTGTAGAGGAAAATAAAGAAAAGAATAATCTCAGAGGTTAGTGTCCCATAAGCAGCGCCCATATAGGAATATCGGGGAATAAATATCAGATTAAATATAAAATTAAAAAGTAAAATAAAGACGGCGATACTCAATAATTTCTTTCTCTCA
>CAYPDD010000030.1:2403-7608 GCA_964409395.1 uncultured Candidatus Saccharibacteria bacterium
TCATCTTTAGCAATTAAAATTTCGCCCAAAAGTATCTCGAAATAAAGAAAAGGCAGAGCCAGAGAGAGGACTATGAGCGCAGGGCTACCAATACTATAGCCTTCGTTACTCAAGAAAGCGATTATTTCCTTGGCATAAGCGCAAGAAATTGCAGCGATCGGCAAGGCGATAAGCAACATTGCCGTAAATGATTTTTCGATTAGTCCCTTTAATTTTTCACCGTTTTCAATACTTCTCGAGATGATTGGTTTTAGAGAATTGGCAAAGTAAGAACCGAAGAAAACCGTTACCTCTAAAATTTTATAAGCAACTGAGTAGATGCTAACAGCAACCGCGCCTTTGATAGCGAAGAGCATAATAGTATCAAGCCTGAAAAATAGGTTGTTGGCAATGAAAATAATGCCGATCGGCCAAGCTAAATTAAATATCCATTTAGCTATTTTTTGGTCGTAGCCAATTTTTATCGGTGTAAATTTGCTGGCAAAATACCACTTGAAGGCAAAGATTAGAATGCCAGACATAGCGATAACAGAGAAGACAATCCAGAGAAAATTGCCTTTTAGGGAGACGACTAGGACTAAGGCGCCGAGGGAGATAAGTTTACTCAGGAACTCTGCAACAGCCGAATATTGCATTTCTAGCCGATGTTGCAAAATCATATCGCCGATACTGCCCATCAGATTGAAGAAAAGAAAACCGCAAGCAATCATTATCCCAAAAACAAGATTATGGTCGCTCCGATAAGGGGTTAAATATATAATGCCAACGGCTGCGAAACAGGCCAATAAAGAGGACACCAGTCTAATAAAGAAAACATTTGAAATAATCTTTTTTTCGCTCAGAGGATTCTTGGAAATCTCTCGAACTGTGACTGAGAATAAACCTAAATCAGCGATCACTAGAAAATAATTTACGTACGCGGTGATGGTGTTGAGATTTCCATAGTCTGTATTAGAGAGATAATTTGTTAATATCTTAATTGAGACAAGCGTAAACGCCAAAGTGACGATTCTAACAAGAATCTGAGATGCTGTATTTATAAAGATGGCTCGACGTTCTTTCAAGTGAAAATTCTCAATTATTCTATTTGAATGATTTTAAATGCTTAATCATATCTCGGTCTTTTCGGCCTCGAAGTAGCATCCAAATAAGGAAGCCCAATGATACTAGTAATAAGGATGTTAGGACGATTGAGGTCATTTGATAATTTATTTTGTCATACCACTTTTTAATTTGCTCGGTTGCTTTTGCTACGACTGGCGCGTTGGCATCATCGGCGGTTAAAATATTTATTTGACCGCCTTTTTTCTGTGAGATTTCGAAATAAAGAGGATCGCTTACTGGCGTTAGAATTTTCTCATTTTGTCCCTGAACCACGAGTTTGTAGCGTCCTGTTTTGATTGGAAAATCAATCAGTAACTCAAATTTGCCGGTCTCATCTGATTTGACAGAAAGAGTTTTTCCCTCTGGCAAAGTGATGATTGGATCAAGCGTAACATTGGCGGTAAAATTTTCCTCCGTCACACCAACCATTTTAAATCCAGAGAAAGTGCCCTCCTCGATATTATTGATATAAGCATCATTTCTTATAAATTCAATTTGGCTTGGCTTGGCTAGACTCTCCTGTACCTTTGGGTCTGGTTCTTTGATTGTAATTTTGAAATGGGTCGGTGTGCTCCAACCATCACCATTTTTAGCTTTGATGTGAAAATAATAAACTCCGATTGCCTTACCTCCGTAAGTGACCGTTGTATTAGCATCAGTTACTGTTGATGGAGGGGCGGTGTCAGCAATTTGATCAAGCAGATAGGCGAAACCTGTGACACTTCCAGTTTTGGCCCAATTTAAAGTGACGGTGGTTGCTTCGTAAGCTACATTTTGGTCTGGATGAGTCGTCGAGGTCACAGCAGTCGCGCCCGGTAATTCAAGTGCTCTAGCGATGGCAAACGAAGCACTCCCGCCAGAAGTACCAAGAGTAGTCGAGCCATTTTTTAGAATTACGTTTGAAGTCGAAACTGTACCTGTGCCAACACCGGTCGCTTTTAATTTTATTGTAGCAACAGTGAAAGAAGTTACTTTTTGGCCGAGTAGAGCTCCGGAAAATGAGCCATTTGCTGTCGGCTGTGTTATCCAATTTGCGTTACCTGCCGAGAAAGAAACAACTGAAAGCGGTCCAGACACAGCAATTTTGCCCTGAAAAGCATTAAATTCTCCGCCACTAGCTATAACAGTTGCGGTAAATGTTTGACCGACAGTCTTGCTACCTCCGCCGTTGACCGATATCCCAGCAGCTAAGGCGTGGGTTGGAATCGTAAGTGCAACTAAAGCAAATAACGATATCGAAGCTAAGATTTTTTTCATAATTTTCCCCTCTAATACTAATAACTAATTACTTTATACTCATTTACTATCGCTCTACTTGCCCCAATTTTCAGCAAAGATTGCTAGGTCGGTAATATCTACAACATTATTGCCATCAATATCAGCCATTGCTTCTGGTGGACTTTCCTTGCTCCAGTTCTCAGCAAAAATTGCCAGATCTGTAATATCAATCGCGCCGTCATTGTTAATATCAGCAATTTTATGCCTCACAATCACAATCGGTTTTTCAGTGACTACTTCTCCAGCCTCATTTTTAAAGACTATCGCTGTATTCGTTGTCCCGACTCCTGGCTCTATTGTGACTGACCAAGAGGTTGTGTTTAGATCAGCTAATAAACGGTCTCCATAATAAGCTTTAGCGGTTAATGTTTTTGCTCCAGAGTAGGTTATAGCCCCATTGTAAGTTCTTCCATTAACAGGGGTGGTATCATTGACTGCTGGTGGTGGCGGAGGTGGTTCTCCAGCTGAGGGATCACCGAAGAAACTAGTAAAAATATTATAAAAACTTGTCTGAATGTGTGGCGTATAAAGGTAAAGAATTCGACTACCAGCCGTCTGGCAAGCAATAGATTGGCCATCGATTGTGACCGCATCGTAATATTGCTGATAGGAGCCGTTAATCAAGCGTCCACCATTTTTATAAGAGCTATATCTGCTCCCAAACCAACCAATAGAGTAGCCGAGCTGTCTGCCCATGCCACCGTAATCAAGCGATCTTTGACGATATGATGCGTCATCACAATTCAAACCACTATTAAGACAGCCTGCCATTGTCTCATCATACATATAGAACATTGGCCAAGTTGCGACAGTCGAACTCCTAAAAACATCACCAGTGATGGCTGAACTTTCTTTCTGTAGAGTAGCAAGAATTACTCTAGGGTTAATATTATGTTCAACGCCTTCATCATAAATCATTTGGGCTACCGTTTTGCCGTAGAAAGGATTACCGTTTATATCGTTGACCTGTCTCGATGTCACCGTGCCAAAACCACCAGCGGCGAGAGGATAAGGAACATCTATATATTCAGGAATGACATAGTTGGCTAATTTACTACCCTTGGCAATCAAAAAGTCGTTAATCGCAGCGGCCGACATGGGGTTGCTACTGTTGGAAAAGTTATAATCACTAACAATATTGGCGTTATCGAGAGCTGCTGACGTTGAGACGGGATTTAAGCCAACTGCAAAAGAGACGATTGTCCCGAAAAATATTAATTTTAAAATTTTTAATTTCATTTCCCTTTACTTTTATTGTGGCTGACTGCCGATATAATCTTTCTGTAAAATATCTAGTCTTGATCTCAATAAATCACTATTAGGATTAGTTATTAATCCCTCTTTAAGAGTAGCGATTGCTTTATCTTTTTGCCCTAGATTATATTGAGCTTGGGACTTGCGATTATAATAATTTGGTACCTGAGTGTCGATAGCAATAGCAAGATTAAAATCTTCTATCGCCTTGTCCCAGCTTTGGGCGGTCATAAAGGTTTGGCCCTCATCATAATATTCGACCGCAGTTTTTGTGGCAGGCACATCATTAATTTTACCATTATCAGTATTAGTTGGGGTAGTAGGATCAATAGCCGTTATGTTGCCTGGGGTATCATTTTTATCAACAACGATTGTATCTTTATCCTTTTGTTTGTGAAGGCACAAGAAGACAACCAGCGTGATAATTGAAAGGGCTAGAATTACTATTAAAACCAGTGTCAGCCTTTTGGGGCGACCTTGAAAAAAGTGACCGTTAGCATTTTTATTTTCTGTTTGCTCTTTCATCACACCTATATTTTATCATATAATGGCAATAGGGAGAACTATTATTAAAAGAAAAGATTGTCATGCAAGGATTAAAAGCAAACAAGAATAAGAACGTTGAGATAGAAATTGAGGGCGATATTTATGCTCGATTCCCAATCAAAACGCATATTATTAAGCCAGACGATCCAATTGTTAAAACTATTAATTCCTACGTCAAAAGTTATCTACAGGCAGGCGATTTTGTTTTTATCAGCGAAAAGATAATTGCTATAATGCAAGGCCGGTCTTTCCCTATTAAAGATATTCATCCATCATTTTGGGCCAAGACTTTTTCAAAGTTTGTGCTGAAAACCCCATATGGTATCGGCTTGGGCAGTCCTTGGACGATGCAGTTAGCCATTGAAGAAGCCGGCTTATGCCGAATATTCCTCGGTGCCTTTGCTGTGATCGTGACCAAACCCTTTGGTCTTCGAGGAGTTTTTTACAAAGTGGTTGGCAAGAGGGTCAATGCTATTGATGGCCCCTGCGATTACACTCTTCCGCCATACAATAAATACGCCAAATTACCACCAAAAGATCCCGATAAGGTGGCACTAGAGATAAAAAATGAAATTGGTCACGATGTAGTTATCATCGATGCCAATGATTTGGGTGTAGAAATATTAGGGAAATCTTCTCGCGACATTAAGGACAGTTTTGCCAAGGCGGTCTTTCGAGATAATCCTCTTGGTCAGACAGATGAGCAGACACCTATCTGCATTGTTCGCAAAATCAAATAAAGCCATTGGAGGGCTGTGCGCAATATTGATGGTATCAGAAAAGGCACCAGGCGTGACAAAAAAGAGACCAAAGAGCCTCATATTTTGCTATTAGGCAAAGAAGATGTCTCTGCTTTCCAAGCTAATGCTTCGGTAGAAGCTATCCATCTAATAGAGACTGTGAAAGAGCAACCCATCAAAGAACCGAATAAAATAAATTCTCATAAACCTTGGAAAAACTTATTAATGATACTGCTTTTGGCCTTACTTTTGATTGGGGCCAAGACGGCCTACTCTAGTGGAG
>CAYPDD010000031.1:0-7175 GCA_964409395.1 uncultured Candidatus Saccharibacteria bacterium
AGCCGTCAAATCAGATTCAAAATTTTCTGTATCAATCTTTTTCATAAATAAAAAAGTAAATCCTAAGGATCATAGGCTCATTATAGATAGTCTCTTTCGATATGTAAAATATTTAAAACTATTTAGTTGATAAACTACGTAGACACCAACGAACTTTTTCTTCGGTCAAAATTATTTCAGGAGGAATCTTGCCAACCAAATCTTGAATTTCTGATTTTTTGTAACCGAGAGACTCCATGGCATCGATTAGATCATTTGACTCATCCATTTTGCCGATGATATTAATGCTCTTATCTGACGATATCTTTGATTTTAAATCAAGAATTATCTTGGCCGCCACCTTTTTGCCGACACCAGAGATGGCGGTAAAAAATGCCATGTCATCATTCATAATTGCATAAAGAATTTTGTCTGATTCGGCATGACTCATAATATTTAATCCAGCCTTTGGGCCAACACCGTTGACGGAAATTAGTTTTTCGAATAATTCCAACTCCTGATAGGTTAGGAAACCGTAGAAATCATCAGCATCTTCTCGAATATGTTCATAGATATACAGCTCGATGTTTTCCTGTGTATCGACAATATTATTCTTGATTTTAATCTGCGGGTTAACAAAAACCTTGTAGCCAACTCCGCCCGTCTCAACAATTATAAGACCGTATTTAAATAAAACCGCCCTGCCTTTTAAATAAGAGATCATCTTATGCCTCCTTTTTAGTTTCAGGAAAAGCAATGTCTAAAATATCACCAGCTACATTTCGTGGTTTACCTTCGTAAGGAAAATGATGCATAAAGATACCAGGGCTAGAGTTTATTTCTACGATTATATGATTATCGGGAGTTTGCTGCACAGTAATATCTTTAGATAGGAAATCCATCCCCCCGTATGCAAGGCCAGGAATTGCTCTGACTACTTCTATAGCGATTTTGTGCACTGATGGATGAACTTTGTCTGTAAAATCGATACTATCACCACCGGTTGAGAGATTAGAATTTTCCCTTAAAAATATTTGCTCGCCGGCTTTTGGCTTATAATGAATATCTCGATCAGATTTTTTCAAGGTTTCAACGATGATATCATCAATATCAATCTTGACTAGGCATTTTTTGAAATCTTTGTAGGAGTCGTCTCCTCTTCTGGGATCAGAGTTCTTGATATCAACTAGCTCTTTGATTGTACGGATGCCATCGCCAACTACGTTTGCAGGAACACGATTTGTAATTCCCAGCACTTTATCTCGACTTGCGACTACTCGGTATTCTGTGCCGCCTGTAAAATAACGCTCTACGAGAATATTGTTGAACTTAATTGATACCTTTTGCCAATGTTTAATAAAGTCTTTTTCGTCGGCAATATTTGCGAAAACACAATTTCCATGACTTGAATTCGTCGGCTTGATAACTACTGGAAATCCTATTCTCTTCGCGAAAGTGAGAGCTTCGTCGAACTGCGTTTTGGTAAATTTTTCTCCCTCGGCAATGGAAATGCCGACTTCTTTGATAATTTGCTTGGTTAAGTTTTTGTTATTAGCTATTTCATAAGCTACCGACGTCGTTTTGGAGATAAATTGGCAACACAGATGCTCTTCGTGATCACCATAAGTTAATTTAACGACCTTGCCAGGACATAAATCAAGGACTTTGATACCGCGCTCCTTAGCTTGATTGATGATAATTTGAGTCGAAATTGTATAGTTTTCTTTCATTTTTTACCTATTTAATTGTTTCGGGAAAATTAACGTTGATAATTGCTGAGGCAATATCAACTGATTTGCCGATAGTTGGCTGATGATGGAGAGCAATTCCCGGAATAGAATTGACTTCGATAACAACATAACTGTTCTTATCCTGTGGCTTAGTAATATCTTTTGTCATGAAATCAACCCCACCATATTGCAAGCCGGGTATCGCTTCAATCGCTTTTCTGGATATTTCCAGGACTGAAGGATGCGCGATTTCATTACAATCAAGACTCTCTCCTCCTGTTGCAATATTCGAATTTTCGCGCAAAAATATCTGTTGATTTTTTTGAGCTACATAATCCAAATCATAGCCTTCTTTTTTTATCGTCTCCTGCACAACATCATCAATAATAATTTGAGCCAACGGCGTTAGACCAGGACCACGCCTTGGATCTTGATTTTTTATGTCAATCAATTGACGCAAATTATGTACACCATCACCGACTACATTTGCCGGAATCCGATGTATCACAGAAAGAGATTTATCTCTGGTAGCAAAAACTCGATATTCCTTACCGACAAACATCTGCTCAACAATTATTTCGTTATATTTTTGTGCAATTTTACCCCAAGCAGATAAGAATTGTTCCCGACTCGAAATGTTCGGAAAGACTAAATCACCTTCCATACCGGTAGTCGGCTTGACTACAATAGGCCAACCAAGCTCTTTTATATAAGATGTGGCGTCATCAAGTTGATCATTGCTAAAATTCATTCCCTTTGAGACTTCGACTCCAGCTTCGACGAGCAGAAGCTTTGTAAGATTTTTATTCAGACAAAATTTTGAGGCAAGTGCAGTTGTCTTTGAGGATAAAGTTTCATTGAAATATTCCTTATGCCCCTTATATTCTAAAACGAAATAATCTCTGTTATAAAATTTAACACTTATCCCCCGCTTTATCGCCTCATCAGTGACATATTTCACCGCTAAACGCATTACTTTATGACTCATTAATTCTCCTTTTTATTCGCTTGCATCTCTATATAACAAGATAACTATAATAGTCAGTTAAATCAAGTCATTTGCTCTATTACATAGGATTGAAAAAGTTGAGAAAATATTGTATAGTTTGACCTTATTTAAGTATCAAGAACTTGCCCCGAGTAATGAAATAACGGATAATATTTTTATGAAAACTGAAGAGCAAATAATTTTTTCAAATCTGCAAAAAAGATTGAAAAGGAATAAAAAGCTTTCAAACTACAATTACCGTGGCGAAAGAACTTTTGTTGTTGTCTCGGGATCGAACTCTGATAAATTTAACCTGTCAAAAGTCAAAGGATTAAATTTTTTCGAAGAGAGAATGTTGTTTATTCTTCTTCTTCTCAAATACAAAAATACAAAGATTATATATGTAACCTCCGAAAATTTTGACGTAAGTCTTTTTGACTATTATTTAGGACTTATCTCAAATAAACCAAAAGAGATTGCTGAGATGAAATCTAGATTGGCTCACATTGAGGTCAAACAAGGTCAGTATTTGAGTCTCACAGAGAGAATTTACAATTCTCAGGGTGCTCTTAACAAGATTGCACGAGCCATCACTAATTATAAAACTACTGTTTTGCGTTGTTATAATCCAACTGTTATTGAGAGAAAATTAGCAGTCAAAATTGGTATCCCTCTCTTTGGCTCAGCTGAAAAATTTGATTATGTCGGTAGCAAAAGTGGCGGACGAAAAGTTTTCAAACTAGCCGACCTCAATGTCATCCCCGGTATTACCAATTTAAAAAATTTTACTGAGCTCTATGGCGCAATCGCCAAGATGATGAGAGACTATCCAAAATTCAAAAGATTGGTGATAAAACTTGAGCAAAGTGCATCTGGCAGAGGAAACTGCCTTTTTTCAGTTGAAAATTTTCTAGAGGATAACGACGTCGAAATATCAGTCCGAACCGATTTGACAAAACTCAGCGCTCTGATTAAGAAAAATTTCCAAAAATATTGTCGGCTTGAAGCTGATGATCTGGAGATGGAGCGATATATCCGTGAATTTAACCGTATCGGTGGGATTGTCGAAGGTTATATTGATGGAAAAATAAAATATTCTCCGAGTACTCAGCTCTTTCTTTCGACAGAAGGAAGTGTTTCTATTGTTTCAACTCACGAACAGATACTTGGCGGGCGCGATGGCCAAAAATATCTTGGTTGCACCTTTCCTGCTCTCGACGCCCATCGAAAATTAATTATCAAGGAAGCCAAAAAGGTTGGCGACTGGATGGTAAAAAAGGGTATGGTAGGACACTTTTCGATTGATTTTGTGACAGTTAAAAGCGTGGAATCAGAAATACCGAAAATTTTCCCAATTGAAATTAATTTGCGCAAAGGTGGCACGACTCATCCATTTAGAATCGCTTATTATTTGACCAAGTCTAAATACAACAAAAGAGACGGCATACTTTATTGTGGCAAAACCCCGATCTATTATATGGCCAGAGACGTAATCGAATCAGAGAAATATAAAGTCTTCTCTTCGGCCGAGCTGATCAAAACTGTCGATAAGAGCAAAATTAGTTTTAACAAAAATACAAAAAAAGGTGTTTTAATATATATGCCAGGAATGATTTCAGAATATGGACGATTTGGAGCATTGGCTGTCGGCCACACAAAAGAAGAAGCAGAGAGCTATTTCAAAAGGATGATTAAAGCCGTCGACTTACGCGCAACTCGCAAAATAAACAAAAATACTTAGGGGTTAATTAGACTTTTTCTCTTTCAAATATTGTGCTGCCTCTTCTGGTGGCATCGTATTGATGATAATATCGCTACTTAATTCGAAACCGCCGTATCGAGAAACTCGAGGAGCAATCTCAATATGCCAATGATATGAATCTGAATTCTCATGAATCGTCGGCAGGGTATGAATATAGAAATTTAGAGGCGGATTTTCGAGAGTTTTATCAATCATCTGAAAGACAGCTGTCAAAGCATCTGCGCAGTCCTTCATATAGGTTTTTGAAGTTTTTTCAAATTGGCTCTCATGTTGTTTCGGCATCACCCAAGTTTCAAAAGGAAATCTTGGCGCATAGCAGTTGAAAGCAATGAAATTATCATTTTCAAAAATAACCCTGAGTCTCTCTTTTCTTTCATGTTTTATAATATCACAGTAAACGCATGCACCATTTATGCCATAATATCGATCAGCACCCTCTAATTCTCTATTGACCGCGTTTGTCACAATCCCCGAAGCAAAAATCTGCGCATGGGGATGATCAATGGAGGCCCCGGCTTCAGCACCATGATTATAGATAGGGACGATTGAAGAAACTTTTTCATGCTCCTTCATCCAAATGTATCTTTCACGAATAACCTCTAGAACTTCGTCCATTAAAGCTTTGCTAAATTGTTGCAATGGCGTCGTATGATCTTTTATGATAACGACTTCGTGATCGCCGACAGACGCGCGCGCACGATAGAAACCCTCTTCAGGATAAAAACTCCTGATAGATTTTTTTGATTCATCTTCAACAAAAGCCGGAAAACGATTTTCAACGACATAAACGTTTTTCGTCTCAAGTTTGATATTCTCTTTATTTTTTTTGAAGCCCTCTGAATCAATACAAAAAGGGCAATTATCCCTATTCCCGACTTTAACACTTTTTGGGATAATAAAATCTTTTGGACGTTTAGCTCTTTCTGGGGCGACAACAACCCAGTCTCCGGTCACAATATTTTGTCTTAATTCTGGCACGGTTCCCTCCCGTTCAATTTTTTGTAATTACTTTAGTTCTAAGTTTGTTTGTCCATGACAGATAGCGATCGCTAAAGCATCAGCGGCATCATCAGGTTTTGGACATTCTTTGAGCTTGCAGGAAATCTTGACCATTTCCTGAATCTGCTTTTTATCAGCTCGGCCATAACCAGTCAACGCCTGCTTGACCTGCAAAGGGGTATATTCGTAAACAGGCAGATTGAAAATTTTTGCCACAACGATAGCCACTCCCCTCGCCTCCGCAACTGAAATTATGGTCTTTTGATTCTTGAAGAAAAATAACTCCTCAATAGCAACAGAGTCAGGCCGATCTTTTTTAATTATATCAGATAAAGAGTTGAAAATATGTAAAAGACGCTCGCTTCGCTCGCTATTAGCTACCGTTTTAATACAACCATATTTTAGAGGAACAATATTAGCACCTGTTCTCTCTATTAATCCCCAGCCCATCATCCCTGTGCCGGGATCAATACCAAGAATCCTAACGGATTCATTTTGACATTTTTTCATTTTAATATTTTCAAATTTGTTATAAATTGGCATTTGAATAGACGTTATTAACGTCATCGAGGTCGTCGAGGGACTCAAGCAAAATCTCTATTGCTTCCACCTTATCAGCAGGGACATCATTGTAAACTGTAGCTAACTGAATAGCTTCGGCACTTTCAACAATAACTCCAGATGCTTCAAGATTTGATTTGACTAAATTGATATCTGTAAAGTTGCAAGTAACGATAACAAGACCATCATCAATAGTAAAATCAATAGCTCCAGAATCAATAATCGCCATTTCCATCTCTTCGCCTTTCAGCGAATTTTTCGATTCATCAATAATTATTTGACCGACTTTTTTGAAAAGATAATTAACACTACCTGCCGAGGCCAGAGTACCACCCTTTTTATTCAAAACTGCTCTGATTTCGCCAAGCGCCCGATTCTTCGAATCAGTTAGGCACTCAATCATAATGCCGATTCCCGCTGGCCCATAAACCTCATAGAGAATCTCTTCCAACGCCGCACCACCATCAAGTCCGCCAAGGCCTTTCTTGATTGCGCGATCGATATTGTCCTTTGGCATACTGACTGCTTTGGCATTATCGATAGCAATCCTTAAGCCCGGATTCATTGCCACGTCCCCACTCTTGCCATCACGAGCCGCGATAGTGATCAATTTAGCTGCTTTAGTAAAAACTTTGGCTCTCTTGGAGTCAATAATTGCTTTTTTATGTTTAGTTGTCGCCCACTTACTATGTCCTGACATGATGAATCCCTAGTTTGTTAATTTTAATTTTACTCTAGCCTCAAATGACTATTTTTTCAAGAAAATTCATCTTTTCTCGATTTTATCTTTGCTGATAATAAAATTAATATTTCCACTATTCCGATTTTCATTATTACAAATACCGTCCTTACTGGCGTAAGTGCGTGAAGAGTACATTGAAAAATTATCAGTTAAACCATTTCCCAATCGATTCAAAAATGTATTTAAAAAGATGATAGATGGCCATTCCAGCCAAAACTAATACTATCCAGCCACCGAATATTATGATTAAAATCCATTCTCCAAACTTATCCCAGAAAGAGCTATCCTCTCCTTTTCCGCTTGGTATTGGTTTATTAGTCACCGTTGTTGCAGATTCTTGTTTCGTGATCTCTTGTTTAGCAAGATACTGCTTTCTTTCTTCTGAGCCTGGTGCTTTTGGCGCAACCATGATGA
>CAYPDD010000031.1:7185-7594 GCA_964409395.1 uncultured Candidatus Saccharibacteria bacterium
TTTTATTGTTTATACTGCCATTACAGTTACCTAGTGGGAATTGTGACTCCCAGTAAGAATATTCTTCTGGCGTCCCTTCTCTTCCGAGCAGATCAATATAGATGGGGTCAACAGTTCTAATGATCAGTCCACTCCAAGCAAAGTTGGCTCGTCCCGTAGTCGTATATTCTTTTCCGTCAATTGTGCAATTAAATGTTTCATACGAATAACCAGAATTATGACAATGATATCCACCGTGAATATTGTCATTGTGGCAACCAGAAGCATTAGTACGACCAGAGTGAGCCTGAGTGTTTGGAACTAAATATAAAAAAACACTAGCAATAATGATAGTGGTGGTGCATAACCAAATAATACTCCTTGATTTCTTAATATTAACCCTTAATTTATTGTATTGCCTTAATAAGAT
>CAYPDD010000032.1:0-7516 GCA_964409395.1 uncultured Candidatus Saccharibacteria bacterium
ATCGGACCTTCGGCCTCACGGACCGCAACCGTGCGCTCTATCCACTGAGCTACGTAGGCAAAATATTTTGTTTTCTTTGGTTAAAGTCTCAGAAAGCGGTTAACTGTATCTGAGAAATCTTCACCCTTATCATCATCCTCAGGCAAAAACCTAGAGACATATAAGCGGACCTGTTCAGGATCGGTTTTTCCAAGAGGCATTGTCAGGACACCAGCAGCAACTCCGTTCATCTGTAATCTTACTTTTGAGATATCAGCTAATGTAATCCAGAATGATTTAAGATCACTATATTTATATACCCTATCATCGATGACCACCCCTTGGGCATAAATTGCACATTTGACTATTCTTGGCTTACTTCTAGACAAAAGAATAAAGGCGAGTGCCGCAGCAAAAACAAGAGACATTCCACTCAACATCTTTTGAAAATAAAGAACCATTGCAAGCAATAATGTGATGATTGCCACTACAATGTACCAAGCAACACCTTTACTATAGACAACACGATCAGGCGACTCCCAACTAAAAATTGGCTTGTCCCCTTTTGAACCAATCTTGGTTGTTGGCTCGTACCCATTTGTTTTGTCGTCTTTTGCCATAAACCCCACTCGTTTAATTGCAACTTGTTACAGCGACTAATAGCAGGCCTTGCCACGCTTAGTGTGGCGGAGAGGGCGGGATTCGAACCCGCGAGAGGATTGCTCCTCTACCTCGTTAGCAGTGAGGCGCTTTCGGCCACTCAGCCACCTCTCCAAAAAATATTCAAGAATGTTTTATTACTTTCTCAATCTCTAGTAATAAATTTTATTCTTTGCAAAGTTTATCATATCGCGCTGAAAAAATCCATCTATAACTATATTGAATTAATCTTTTAAAAAAGCGATAATACAGGTGCATCCTACAAAAGAAAAAACAGATAAAAGAAATAGGAGATATTTATGTGTGGAGTCTGTACTGCTGCAGCCCTAGCTGGTGTTGGTCTTTCTAGATGGTTAAAAATAGATGATACAATATCCGGCCTTTGGATCGGTGCGATGTTAATATCTCTCAGTGTTTGGACGGCCAAATGGCTCAGAGAAAAATTTCCTAAAATAAATTTCCTCGGCCTGCCATTTGTGGTCGGTCTTATATATTATGCCTTTGTTATCATCCCTTTTTATCAAAAAGGCATTATCGGACACCCTAAAAATGTCCTATTCGAAATTGACAAATTTCTCTTAGGACTAATTGTCGGCAGTATCTTTTTTTATCTTGGTGGTGAGCTTTACAAAGTTATAAAAGCCAAAAATGGCGGGCATGCTCAATTTCCCTTTCAAAAAGTTGTCATTCCTGTCGCAGTTTTGGCCGTTTTAAGTGGTATATTTTATTTAATAACAAAGTAGGAAAAAGTATGATGAATAAAGATATCGATAATTTTATTAAAAAAGTCAATAATTCAAAAAAAGATAATGTTTTTGACCTATCATCAGAGGAAGATTTATCCGTTGCAATCATGAATTTAATTTCTATTGAGGAGCATTTTTTCTTTAGCGCTAAGAAAACTGGCGATAATAAATATTTTGACCTTCTAAAAGAAGTTCGAGAGATGCGCAAAGAGCTAATGAAAAAAATGATAAAAGATTATGAAGGAGAAGTCTGGTGTATTTCGAAGCATCTACTTGCATCTTCAATGAGACTTATGGAAGTTGGCACTAAATTGTTAGGCAGTGGTCGAAACAAAGAAGCAAATGAGATGTTTGAAAAGTCGTATAATCTTTACTCTCTTTTTTGGGGACTCAATTTAAATGTTATCAGTACTGACGGAATCAAAAAAATAGATGAAAACAAGCTCGACAAGAGTGACAAAGAAGAAAATACCGTTTTTAAAAAACTTGGACTCCTAGTAAAAAAAGCTATTGACTGTTGCCGAGAGTAGCGACTCCTTGGTGACAAATTAACGTTGACTTGACGACTCTTTCTGTGATTAAATTGTCTTAATAATATTAGATTTTAGAGGAAATATGACCGATTGGATTACAACAAAAGAAGCCGGTGAACTCTTAGGCGTCAGCATTAGAACAATTCAAAGATATATCGAAAAAGGTAAATTGAAGACTAAGGTTGTCTCCGGTAAAAACTCAGTCAAGAAAGAGGCCATCTCCAAATTAAAACCAGAAGAAAAAGCACCTGAGGCAAAGGTTGCAAATGAAGAAAAAGCTATTCCAACACCAAGCTGGCAAATTCCAGAGGGATATCTGTTGATTGATCGCTCTACACTTGAAAGCTTGCGTGAACAGATAAAAAAACTCACCGACAGTGTTGGTGAGATGCAATTAACACAAAAACTTCTAATTGAAAAAGGTTTAAATCTAAAAGAGGAGAAAGCCGAGGAGAGTTTATTACCAGAAAGTACTATAGCCACTGCTCCGCCATTTGAATCCTCTGTAATAGATACTCCGATTGAAAATGTTGCCAAAGCTCATGAAGAGTTTTTCGGCGAAAAGAAAAAGGCTGGTCTCAATCTTCTTTGGATTATTCCTTCTATTATCATCGGCCTTATTCTTGTTTTAGTAATTATTAATTTCTTCGCCAACGCTTCTCTTTAAATTAGCTAGCGACCAATCTCTGACAAGTAGCGCCACAATCCTCCATTTGACCTCGCCTGTCGTAGTGTATTCGCCCTCTCCTAATCAAATCATAATTTGTATGATTGAATAATTACTTTTTGTTAATATTGAGAAAATTAGCCTCAATTATAGCAAAAAGTAAGGTATTATTAGACGAGAATATTTGAAATATGTTATTTTCGTTATTAAAAAACTTCCCTTTTGCGACAAGCTCAGCGTCTGCTTCGTCCCCTTCTCAATTTTAGTCGCTAAAAAAAAGAAGAGCCAGCATCAATCAAAAGATTAATACTGGCAGAAAATTAGATGCTCGGCAGTGGAATTGCCGGTGGAGAAAATGGTGATTTAATCCTACCAACAAGGTTCATTGCTGGATCTTCGATTATCACCACTGTGATTAAATTAGGAGTACAAAAGAAGTGTATAGACATCCTGTCTTTTGGCCAGTAAAGGCCAAATAACTCCGTGCCATACAGGGCATAAAAGGCTTCTTCAATCAGCAAAAGAGCTGTTTTGCCCTCGGTATGGTCTAAAATACAGGACTCATGACCTAGAAAATCTATCTTCATCGTAAGCCTCCCCTCTTTGTACTACGATAAAGGTATTATCAATCTCGCAATAAATCAAGTGTTAATGATTTTCTTTTTTGCCAATCCCCCTCCAGTATTATTGAATTAGTTAGTAAAAAATGTTATTATTTTCCAAGTCAGAAGAAAAATATCTTAAGTCAAGCGACGGACATAAAGATATCAGTAAGAGATTTAAGAATTACGGAGAGGTCGCATAGTGGTCTAGTGCGGCGGTCTTGAAAACCGCTGAGCCGCAACTACTGCGCCATAAACCTTCTTTGCGCCGGCTTCTTTTAAGATTCTTGCACACTCATTTAAGGTCGACCCTGTTGTAAAAACATCATCTATCAACAAAACGCTTTTCCCAATAATTGCCTCTACGTCTTTACACCGAAAAGCACCCAATACATTGATAAGACGCTTATTTCTTTGGAGTTTTACCTGCGTCTCAGTATTTTTAATCCTCTCAATAGCATCAGCACCGGCAATCTGCATCCTTTTTGATAGATATCTCGCCATTAATTCAGACTGATTAAAGCCACGTTTATTGTATTTTAAGCGATGCAAGGGCACTGGTACAATCACTATATTTGCCGGCAATTTAGACTCCTTAATTCGCTGATATATAAGTTCTCCGCATATCTCCGATAGACCGATTAGACCATGATATTTATAGTTTTTGATCAATTCTTTGACCACTAAAGATTGGTAACTAGTTGCCACGTAAACAGAGGAAATATGCTGATTCTTTTTATTGCGACAATTGGGAAAATCGGCAATTCACCGAGATTCTGCCACACTCAGGACAAACAGATGTCTGTGTTTTCTCTATTTGTTGCAAACATTCCTGACACAAGAGAAAACCATACTTTTCGCAGATGATGCATCTGGTTGGGAAGAATATATTTACAACCTTCTCGCAGATTTTACTAAGATGAGAGTTCATTTATAACCATTTTACCGCTTAAAATCCTTAGGGGCAATTATCCACTGTATTTTTGTAGTTGACTATTTTTTTCATTAATCTATAATTAAAATATAATTCTTGTAATATTTGGTTGATTTTCCTAGTTCCTAAAGGAGGGAATGATGAAAGAAGAAGGCCAGGACTGGCTTTCAGATGAAACCGAGGGGCAACTTTCTGTAGATGTCTATCACGATGACCACAGCATCTACATATTAGCCCCTATTGCCGGCGTCAAAGCCTCTGACGTCGATATTTCTATTACTGATGAAGTTGTCACAGTTAAAGGCAACCGAACCCCTGGACATGAATTTGATGACGAAAAACATTTTACTCAGGAATGCTACTGGGGACCATTTACCCGATCCTATGTTCTACCAATTGCTGTCAACTCAGAGAGTGCTAAAGCAACGCTAAAAGACGGTTTGCTCCGCATTGAAATTCCAAAAGATGAAAAAGTGAAAACTAAAGTTATCAAAATTAATGAATCTAAATAATTGTTCTCTTATTTTCTTAAGGGTTATAGCTTTAAACTAACCCTTTTTTTGTGTTATAATTATTTTTGTAGACGAAATAGCGATATTTCGCTTATAAAATATCAACGGCAACTAAGATAAGTATGAGGTATTATGAAAAAAATTAGAAAAGCAGTTATCCCAGCCGCCGGATATGGCACAAGATTTTTGCCTGTAACTAAAGCTATGCCAAAAGAAATGCTACCGATTGTCGACAAACCAGTTATTCAATATGTTGTCGAGGAACTAGTGGAAGCGGGGATTGAACAAATTATTATTGTCACTGGTTGGCACAAGAGAGCCATCGAGGATCATTTTGATCGTCATTTAGAGCTTGAATATAAGCTCAAAGAAAGTGGCAAATTAGAACAGTTAGAACAAATTAAAAAATTATCAGAGATGGCTGAGTTTGTTTATGTTAGACAGAAACAGCAAAGGGGGAATGGTGACGCTATTTTGACCGCAAAAAACATAGTGGGGGATGAACCATTTATTGTTTTTTGGGGAGATGATTTCATTTCAGCCGAGCCTTCAAGAGCCAGACAATTGATAGAGGCGTATAATAAATATGAGACAACTATTCTAGGGGGAGTTAGAACAAATGACCCTGAAGATGCTAAAAAATATGGCTTTGCCAAAGGTCTAGAAATGGCAGATGGTGCTATCAAAATTGAGGAGCTTATCGAGAAGCCAGGAGTAGGGAAGATGCCCTCCAATCTTGCAATCGTCTCAGGACAAGTCTACACCTCAGAGATTTTTGGGGCGCTAGAGAGTGTTGTCGTCCCTGAAGGAGAAGAATTAGTTTATATCGATGGCGTCAATAAATTGAGAGAAGACGGCCGAGACGCTTATGCTGTTGAAATAAAAAACGGTAAATATTATGATTGTGGTAATGTTGAACAATATTTAAAAACAAATGTTGAAATGGCTCTGAAGAGGTGGGGGAATGACAGTGATTTCGCTAAGTTCATAAAAGAGACAAGCACGAAAATTAAGTGATAATATAATTTGCCCCAGATTTGGGGTTGGAGGGTAGATGAAACGCTTTTTCAAAATTTCTAGCTACGTCCTAATAGCAATAATATTTTCTATTGCTCTCTCTGGTTGTACCAAAAAAGAGGATCCCCAGCCAAAAGCGAAACAAATTATCGTTTGGAGCTTTGAGGATGAAGATGTTTGGAAACCAATAGTCAAAACTTTTGCCACAAAATATAAAGGCTATTCTTTAATTTACCAAAAACAAACTTTCGATTCAGAGTATGAGACGCGCGTCCTAAACTCTATATTATCAGATCAGGGTCCTGACGTCTGGAATATGCCGAGTGAGTGGGTCTACCGACACAAAGACAAATTGGTTTCAAATTCGAAGAAGAACAGTGAAATTGACAAATATGTTCAGTCCCTCGGTCAATCCGTCGTCTTTGGTGATAATGTCTATGCTCTTTCTTCTTATTCAGAGCCATTGACGATCTATTACAACCCAAAAATATTTGATACCGCTCTTAGCGATTACAATAAAGAAAATACCGGTTCAGAAAACCTTGAAAATCGTAATGAAACGAAAAGATTATTAAAAGATGTTCCTCAAACATGGACCGATTTCGTTGAAACTGTAAAATTATTAACAAAGACGACGGCGACAGGGGAGATAGAACTTTCTGGAGTAGCGATGGGCACAGACAAGCTTTCAAATTCAGCTGATATTCTATATCTCTTGATGCTACAAAACGAAACAACTATTTTATCAAATGATTTCAAGCAGGCTAATTTCAATCTACCAGTTCCTACCGCGACCGACACGACAGACCTCCCTGGGCTCAGAGCTTTAGAATTTTATACTTCATTCGCTGATCCAGGAAGTGAAAACTATGCCTGGAGCGACTCTCTTGGCACTGATGTAGATGCTTTTGCTGAGGGCAAAACTGCCATGATTTTTGGCTATAGCAATCTTCAAAATTATTTTGCTCAGAAATATCCGACTTTCAAATACAAAAGAGATTTCGTCCCACAACTAACAGCTGAATCAACAAAAGTCGTCGACTATGCAAAAAGTAATGTTTTCGGCGTCTCTAACACTACCAAGAAATATATTAGTAGTAGCGCAAATAAGCCTGTCGCCTGCTGGAATTTAATTAAAATGTTATCAAACGATTCGCCTTCAGACAGCTTCAACTCTGCGCTTAAAGTTTATACCTCTGTTAAGTCGAAAAATGATGTGGCTTTTGATGACAGAACCACAAATAGTCCAGACAAAGTTTCTTTGGCTACTGCTAAATCATTTGTCAAAGGTAAGAGACCACTAGAATTTGACCGAATTATCAAGGCAAGTATTGCAGCCGTCAATACTGGAGCTCAAGATACACAATCAGCCCTTGATACGGCTGCACGTGATGCAACCGACATGCTCCGCAAGGAAAGCTGGTAAATTTAATGATAAAAGAGACATCAAAAAAGAGAAAACCGCTTAGTCACCGCACCAGAATTGCTATTCTTTTTCTGATTGCTGTTTTTTCAATCTCAATTGCTTTGGTTTTTCTCTTTCCAGGATTCGAAGCAAGTAGCGATGTTATTCCCTCTGGAGGACTAGGAGTTTCGATTCCTGGCTCTGGTGGTATTAACGACTTCTTTCAATATGTCACTGCTATCGTTGCTTTCTGCACCAATATCCTTGGACCGGTTCTGGCTGTTGCTATGATTATTTTTGGCGGATATCGTTACATCTTCTCCGCCGGAGACAGTACTGCACTAACCGAGGGAAAAGATATTATATTGGGCGCAATAATTGGTTATGCTATGCTTTTTCTAACCAAACTAATAATGAATATTATTGGAGTCTAGATGATGAAAAAACATTTTTTTTATGAA
>CAYPDD010000033.1:0-7361 GCA_964409395.1 uncultured Candidatus Saccharibacteria bacterium
TATTTTTTAAATATAAAAGCGATTAAAACTAAAATCGAGAGAGCGGGCAAATATTGGATATAAAGGTAGGGCAGAGTTAGCGAGAGGGCAGTGGTGATGATGCTAAAGATAGCCAAAAGGCGAAGCTGACAACCATTTTCATCTTTGTGAGCTTTTTCATCATTGGCGATAATCGCAATTAGGGCCGGAATGAAAATAAATGATAATGAGGTCGAGAAAAACCCTATTTCTTGTAGGAAGAGCTGATTGAATATTGGCAGACAGAGTATCACCAAGAGAAGATATCGAGAATATAGACTTTTAAAAATATCTCTCAATAATAAAAACAATGATAGAGAAGTAATAATTCCAATTACTGGGCCAGTAAAACGGTATATCTCCGAATTTTCAGTAAAGAATGTTAGAGGAAAGATAAAAAGATGAAATCCAGGAGCATATTGAGGGAAGCTTAAGATTCCATCTCGAATGAGATCTTTCAAAAAAACTAAATGGTTGTAGGTATCAATCTCGCCAGGAGCAACTGTTGAGAAGGAATCAAAGAATCGATTATATATTATGATGCCGAAAAGAATCATTGGGACAATACAGGTGGCAATAATTTTACCTTTAGATATTTTTTTGGATGTGTTTTTGAGTTTTAATTGCCAAAATGACCATATATTTATTCCAAGAATAAAAAGAAGATAGAATAAGGGATACTCTCTAGCGAGATTCATGGAGTAAAATATATAGCCGAATATTATTTGGAAAGCTATTGATGCCGGAATCACAAATTTGGTAGCCAAATTTTTGCCCAAAAATACAGTTAAAGGCAAAAACAAAGCAAAACTGCTTATTAAGAGAATGGTGGCAATTTTAAAAATTGCATTAAAATCTGACCAGTCTATCATGAAATAATTTCCTTATAGATATTTGTTATTAAAAGGGTTACTTCGGAAAGTTCAAATGGAGCCAGTGACTTGGCACAGTTCCTAGATAATTTATATCTCATTTCGTAGGTTAATGCCAGTTTTTCAGCACACGCTGATGAATCTTCTATATTATTAACTATAATTCCACAACCAGCTGTTTCTATCTGGCTAGCAACACCAATATTCTTAGATAGGCAGCATGGCAAGTCGTGTTGTAGGGCCTCCAGAGTTGCGATTGAAAAGGATTCATATAGAGAGAAAAGAGCAAAAATATCGGCCCTCTTAAAAACTTCCTCTTTCTGAGACTCGGAGACTAAGCCAGCGAATTCAACTTTGTCCCGAACTCCCAATTCCTTTGCTAGGCTGGTTAATTTAGTTAGGTTATTATTTTCATCGGGCCCAGCTATTATTAATCTGTAGGAGCTGTCCTTTTTTATTAACTCGCCAAAAGCTCTAATCAATCGGTCTAATCCTTTGATAAAACTGAGTCTGCCGAGGAAAAGGATAACCTTCTCGTTCTTTTGAGCTTCTTTTTTATCTAACTTAGCCTGATATGGTTCTATCGGATTTGGTACTACTTCGATCTTTTTATTAACATCGGGCAAATATTCGGCTAACAATTCTTTCTCTTTGGGGGAAACTACAATAATTTTTGTTGCATTTTTAAGTATGCTTTTGCCAAAGAAAAAATTAAAAATAATTTTTATTAGCTTTTTCCCGAGCAGGGGGTGTGGTATAGGCATCTCATGAAGATGGATAATGTAGGGAATTTTTTTAGATTTACATAATTTACTGATTATAATATTCTGATATGTGAAAAAAGAGTGACAATGAACCAGGTCATAATTAGAAATCTCTTTTTCGGTATAATTAGAAAAACCTATGGGCGTAAAAACATTATATCCACGGGTTAATTTTGGCAGTACGTTTCTAAAACGTTTGACAAATATGCCATCGATCGTCTCATTCAATATTCTTATTGGCTTTTGACCATCACTTGCATCGGTTGTCCAAATATTGACCTGATGACCATCTTTGACCAACTCCTTGGAAATTTGGTAGCAGACTTTCACTGGTCCGCCAAAACCCCAAGCGGGCGCAAAATAAGGAATCACTTGTAGTATTTTCATCTGGTTATGTATAATATGAATATTAATTAAACTCATAATACATCAAAATTAATCTATCGAGTAGGCTCCAATGAATATTTTATTTGTCCACGAAACAGAATACATAAAGAAGGTAATCTTCGAATTTCAAATAATCCCTGAGATTTTAGCTTCAAGGGGTCACAATGTCTATATGGTTGACTATCCAATGGACTGGGACAAGAAGGGTATCTTTGACCTCGGATCACTCAAAACTCAATATCTGACTAATGTTCGGAGGGCCAATAAGGAAAAAGGTATCACGCTTATCCGTCCAGGTGTTATTAAAATACCGGTTATCAGTCGTTTAATTGCCACTATCTCATATTTTTTTGTTATTCGAGACGCGATCAAAAAATATAAAATTGATAAAATAGTTCTTTATTCAGCACCAACGAATGGCATTCAGACACTTTTTTGGGCAAAAAGATACAAAATTCCCGTTCATTTTCGGCTCCTAGATGTCCTGCATCAACTTGTTCCTTCGAAACTTCTCTCCCTGCCAACGTATTTTATCGAAAAATATATCTACAAAAGAGTAGCTGAAATTACAGCCATTACCCCAATGCTAACTGAGTATGCTATCAAAATGGGTGGAAATCCTAAGACAACAACCTATTTACCCTCAGGGTCTGATCTCGATCTTTTTTATCCAGAAGCCAAGGACGAAGAGCTTCTGAAAAAATATAATATTAAAAAAACCGATCAAGTTATCTTATTTGCTGGTACGCTATATGATTTTTCGGGTCTAGACGTCTTAATAAAATATTTGGCCGAAAATAAGAATATTGCAACAAATATGAAATTTTTAATAGTTGGCCACGGCCAGCAATCAGCATTTTTGGAGAAGCTAATCAAAGAGAGTAATCTCGGAGAAAAAATAATTCTAACTGGTTTTATCGATTATGCTAAATTAGCAAAATATATTAATCTAGCTGACATTTGTATTAATCCTTTTAGAATTAATAAGGTGACGAATATTATCTTCCCAGGGAAAATATATCAATATATGGCTTGCGAGAAGCCAGTGATTGCAACTAGACTCGAGGGAGTCATGGGTATTTTTCCAGATGACGGCGGCAAAAATAATATTTTTTACTTTGATCTAAATAATCCAAAAGAGTTCTTCGATCTTGCTAAAAATATAGGCAAAACAAAGGTGAAGGATGTTAATCCTTCGCTTCAGGAGATTTCAGACATTCTTTACAAAAAAATAGAGAAGTTGAAGTAAGGCTACTCTTCTTCGATTTCTTTTAAACCCATTTTCATAACCATCTGATGGAGCTGTTGTTCTATTCTATTTGCTTTGGTGTAAACTCGGTAAGTGATGAACAAAAGAAAGACAAAAGCAGCTCCAATGAAAGTGTTAACGCCGTTGCCCTGTGAGCCTACAAACTGATTAAAGCTCTCAATCAATGTTGGAAAAACGGAAAGAGTAATGACAGTTCCCCAAGTTATGAGCCAGAAGATGAACATTATCAGGCTCTCTTTCTCTTTTTTGAAATCCAAGAAAGTTTTTGAGATCACAATCAAGCCGAGCGCTATCGATAAAATTTTAGCTAAAAGTATCATTTTTTCCTCGTTATTTTAATGCTAATAATTCTAGTTAAAATATTAACAGCGTTGAGCCAGTTTTGGCCAGTTGCTCTTGAGTAGTCAGTATAAATAACCTCGATCGGTACTTCTACCAATTTAAGATTATTTCTTTTTATCTCCCCAATGATTTCAGAGCATATTTCATAGCCGATAGCATGAAAACACATTTTTCTGATCGCTTTTTTATCAAATGCCCTCATCCCTGATTGCGAGTCCGTTGACCACTTATGGAAAACTACAGCAGTCACAATATTCATAGTCCAGTTTCCCAATATCTTGAAAAACGGCATTCCTTTTGGATTAAGCATTCTCGTCCCGATAACAACGTCAGCTTTTTTCTCCAAGATTGGTAAAATCATCTTTTTAACATCATCTGGATTATGTTGGCCGTCAGCATCGAGCGTTACAATAATATCAGCACCTAGTTTTCTGGCCGCGTCAAAGCCTGTTTGTGTTGCCGCTCCAACGCCAAGATTGATAATATGCTTAAAAACATGACTTGTTTTGCTCTTAGCCACTTTATATGTTTCGTCTGTTGAGCCATCGTCAACTACGATGGGAATTATCTCATCAATCAGAGAAAGCTTCTTTGGCAGTCCTTTTATGACTTCGCCGATGACTTTTTCCTCATTGTAGGCGGGGATTACTATCGCTAATTTCATAATATTCAAACGTTTTTAGGAATTTTTCTTAGCTTAAGACTATCAGAAATGAGCACAATCAACAAGGTGGAATTCTCTTTTTCGCCTCTTTTTGATATTATGGTCTTGATGTTTTCAAAAGTCAAAAATCTAATTCCAGAAAATTGGAGACTGGTTTTGTTGTGGGTGATAGCAGTTTTGTCGTTAATTTGGATATGTTTTCAATATGTGCGTATCGCTCATTTCCCAACTGGTGATGATCCGGCAATTCACATTCTTTTTATTCAACAAAATACTTTTGCTGGAATTTGGCAAAATTTGAGTTATCCTATCCCTCTAACTATTTTTAAATTTTTTCAAGAAATATCAGGATTAGAATATCCCAAAGCTTTTGTTTCTATGATCTCAATTTTTCTCTGCTTCTCAAGTATCGCTGTTTTTCTATTAACCAAAAAAATTACAAACAATTGGTTGCTTGGCTTTATCGGTGCAATTATTTTTGCCACTGGTGGCTGGGTCACAGACGGATTGCGTATGGGTTTACTGGCGGAATCTTTTGGCTGGGGGATGCTGGCTCTGACTCTTTATTTTCTTATTAGCCAAAATATTGCTCTAATATTAATCTTCAGCGGTTTATTGGCCTTATCGCATCCTTTTTCTTTTGTTATATTCGTTTTTGTGGCTGTTCTTTACTTGCTAATAACCATATTTAGCAAGGAGAAAAAAGAACGTAATTTTGCTCTCATCTTAGCCTCAATTTATTTAATTGGTGTGTTATTAATTTCAGTATTCGACCGAGAGATAATTTCAAAGTTTGTTGATTTTGTAAATCCCGAAAGAGCTGGTTGGGGAGAGAGAAAACTTTGGGAGATAGTTACTACTTATAGCCCAAGGAGAGTTGTAGTTGCTTTCTTCGCTCTGATCGGCCTAGTTTCTAGTATTGCGCATTGGTCAAAAACGACGATAAAAGTCGCGTATTTACTTCTCTTTGTCGGACTGTTTATGTCGATGAATCAAATATTTGGTATTCATTTTCTAGTTTTTCGGTTTTTTCCATATTTAGAAATGGGTTTAGCTATCTTTGCCGTGCTCGGAATGCATTATCTTGTTGACAGGCTACAAGTAAATAAATACAAAAATTTATTTATTATCGCTATTACAATTTTTTCTATTGCTCCGCACTATATCGAAAACGGTAGGGCTGTCTATACTCAAGTAAACGATGCCTCAATGAACGCCAGCATGACAGAGGGCGATCAAGTTGCTTTTGGCTGGATTAGAGAAAATATTAAACCAACCGCTTCGATAGTCGCAACTCACAAGCGTATAATTTGGATTAAGGTCCTAACTGACAACAAGAAAACAGAAGACGATATTACGCCCTTTGATCTAGTTGCTACAAAAAATTTGTATGATTCAGGAAACGGTTTCGCTTACGATTATTTTTATTATTCAGAAGTTGATCAAGTCCCCGAACAGATAAGAAAGAATTTTAAACTCATATATAGCAAAATGGGAGTCAGGATTTATAAAAGATGAGCAAATTAAAAGATAAAATTTGGTGGCTCATTTTAATCTATATGACAGTCGGATATATTCTGCCAATGATTTTGAGGCAGAGATTTGTGCTTGTTATTCTCGCCTTAACTGCCGGTCTAATTTATCTTGAAAAACCAACAAAAGAAAAAGGCCGTTTAGTGGCAATATGTACAATTTTAGCTTTATTCTTTCTCAAAATAATTCCCTCGCCTTATCATTTCTTTGAAAAAATAGGATCACCTATGGCTATCGGCTTGATCCTGACAATTTTAGTCGTATTTTTGAGCTGTGTGTTATTCGCTAGAATATCCGATGTAGTCGTCTTGAGAGTTAAGAGGGCAAAAGAATAAGTCCTTATGAACTTTAAATAAATAAACTTCACTTATCGGGCTCTTCGCTTTGATGGCTGTTGTCAAAAAATGTCTCGTTTTATAGTGTCCTGCCATGCCCAAGGATACCTCTTTTGGCAACCAACCTGATTTTGAGTCGAGGAGATAGATATAGTCAAACTGATACATCGATCGATCTGTTTCTGGAACCCAATAATTGTATTTTATCCTCCAATTTGGCAGAAGGGCATGAGAATAATAGTTGTAAGTTACAAGTAAGACTCTGTCTGGTCTTTGTTCATTCAAATAATTAATTATCTCCATGTCGGCGTTTGTCACGCGAATCATCGGGTTATAAGAAGTGGTATCGTCCAGCCTTATTTTTAGTGGTGGAACAAAAGAAAGAGCGATTATCAGAGCAATTAACCAACAAAATATGCTTTTAACTTTTATCTTAGTTAATAGATAATAGATTCCTCCGCCCGCCAAAACGGCTAATGGCACCACCATATCTCGGGCCGGTCTCTCTGGGTTGCTTAAAAACGGCAATCTTGAGGCAAAAAACAGCAATCCAAATAGTCATTATCGTTGCTGGAACAAACATCTTTTTGTTTTTTAAGTAGGCAAAAGCCACGCCAATCAATCCGATAAGAGCATAAAGGCTGAAATAGCGTCCGGGGTTGCTGATATACCCCCTGAGTGTCCACATCGCATCTGGGTTAGCACTGCCCAATATTTTAAAGAAAGGGAATGTTGTATCTATTTGTATCATTGTGCTGGAAAGAGCTTTGGCTGAGGCGAAGATACCAGTTTTTGTAAAAGCATAGAATAAGGCAAAATAAATCAAGAAGTTGTGCATCCACTGTCATTTAAAGCGCTCGTTCTTGAAGAATGGTGTCGTATGACGCAGCCACGAGGGTGAGAATCTGAAGGTGTGACGCCTTGGCTTTTTATAACAGCAGTTTGAAGTTAATGTTTGTTTTATGAACTTGGCGCCCATTGCCCTATTCGTTTACAATCGGATAGACCATACAAGGCAGACACTGAGTGCATTGCGCAAAAATGAACTGGCCATGCAGACTTGGTCATAACGTGTGGTTTCGGCCCACACATAGCCCTGAAAATTAGCAAACCAGGACAAACAGCATGGATATGTAAAACCACCCACAGAATTATTGCTGGTAGGTGGATACGCCA
>CAYPDD010000034.1:0-7324 GCA_964409395.1 uncultured Candidatus Saccharibacteria bacterium
TCCACAAAAGTAGCATCCGAAGTTTCCATCTTGCCACCGATAAAGGAAAAAACACCATCATAATCGTTTTCGCCTTTTCTTTTGCATAGCAAAACTTGAGTAAAGTCAGCCGACAAAACAACTATTTTCTGACAAAATTGAAATGAATATTTATCCATATTTTCCCAGTATTTATTATTTGGACTAGTTTATGCCAGGAACCGGAAAATCTTTGACCATTTCCTTAATTTCAGCTTTGATTTCGGCCAATTTCTTCTCGTTATTAATATTTTCAGCGACAATATTAAACATCTCAGCGATGCGTTGCATCTCTTTTACGCCCATACCGCGAGTCGTTAGAGCGGCAGTACCAACCCTAATACCAGAGGTAACTCTTGGTGGATTTGGATCATTTGGAATAGCATTTTTATTAACCGTGATGCCGGCTTGATTTAGAGCATTTTCAAAATCTTTACCAGTAAGATTTTTGCTTCTCAAATCCACAAGGATAAGATGATTATCTGTCCCACCTGTAACAAGATTGAAATCAAAAGACATCAATGTTTTAGCAAAAACCTGCATATTGTCTAAAACGTTGCCGATATATGTTTTGAATTCTGGTTTTAAGGCCTCGCCAAAGGCGACCGCCTTGGCGGAGATAACGTGCTCGAGTGGACCGCCTTGGAGCATTGGGAAAACGGCTTTGTCTATTTTCTTGGCCAGCTCCTCATCGTTTGTCATGATAATACCAGAACGTGGACCCCTGAGAGTTTTATGAGTCGTAGAGGTAACGATATCAGCAACACCAATAGGAGAAGAGTGATAACCAGTTGCGACTAGCCCTGCGATATGAGCGATATCAGCAATTAAAAAGGCTCCGACCTCGTCGGCAATTTCTCTAAATTTTTTGAAGTCTAATTTTCTCGGATAAGCGGAGTAACCGCACATGATGGCTTTTGGTTTTACCTCTAGCGCAATTTTTCTTATTTCTTCATAATCAAGCTGACCGGTTTCTAAATTCAGTCCGTAGCTATGAGACTCAAACCATTTGCCCGAAAAGGAAACTTTGGCGCCATGGGTTAGATGTCCGCCAGCATCAAGACTTTGGCCGAGTAATTTATCGCCAGGGGTCAGAACAGCGGCGTAAGCGGCCATATTGGCGCTCGAACCGCAGTGCGGCTGAACATTAGCAAATTTACAGCCAAATAGTTTTTTCAAGCGTTCGATGGCCAGTGTTTCGCCTCTGTCCACACACTCACAACCACCGTAATATCTCGCAAATGGATAACCTTCAGCATATTTATTGGTGAGGATTGAACCAGTAGCCTCGAGCACGACCGAGGAGGTATAATTTTCCGAAGCAATCATCTCCAAACCCTCTGTTTGACGCTCTTTTTCGCATTCGATTACTTCAAATATTTCTTTGTCCTGATCTTTTAAATTCATAAAAACTCCTAATCATATTTATTATAAGACTACCCTTGGGGCTCCGGAATGATATTCTTTTTTATCTGTCTCGTATCATAGAATTTCCCTCTCAATAACCGAATAAATTCTATTGGCAATTTCCTCTTTTGAGAGAAGTGATTGATGCTCTGTGCAATCAATTTGACGCCATTCGGGATATTTTTGGGTCAATCGAAGGTATTCATTAACCGACCTCTTCATAAAATCGATATTTCCCTCGTGAATATCTTTGACCGCTTTAGTATAGCTACGTTCTCCTTTGCTCGCAAATAAGCCTTGGCTTATTTCGACAGGAACATGCAAAAATAAAACTAGGTCTGGTTTTGGTATTTTATAAATATTAAATTCTAACTCCTCCAACCACTTTAAATATTTATCCTTTTCTATCGGATCACTGATTTTGGCAGCCTGATGGCCCATATTTGATTGAGTATAACGATTTGAAATAACAATTTTACCTACTTCTAGATCTTTCTTTATTTTCTCGCTCATCTGCCAGCGGTCCCCTGCGTAGAGCAGTGAACCAAGGTAGGGGCTAACCTGATCAGCGGAGCCAAATTCACCATTTAGATATCGGCCAACCATTTTGCCAAAAAAGGAATCATAATCAGGAAAATCATAATAAGCAGTCTCGTAGCCCGCTTTTTTCAAACTTTCAATTAACAAATCAGATTGGGTCTTTTTGCCAGATCCATCCGAGCCATCAATTACTATAAATTTTCCTATGTTTGTTTTCATTTTTTTAATTTTTCATCTGCCGAGCCAAAGCCGTGAGTTCCTCGCTCTGATTCGCTTAAAGTATCTACTTCCTCAACATCAACCGACATAATCGGCTGGACTAGCATTTGAGCAATTTTATCACCCTTTTTAATATGAAAATCTTTCGAGCTAGTGTTTAGTATTATCACTTTATATTCGCCTCGATAGGTATATTCTATCACCCCGCCCATCGTTTTTATACCATCACGCAAAGCCAAACCGCTCTTATCCCAAATGAGCGCGACATAACCCTCCGGTAATTCAAAAGCCAAACCGGTTGGGATGGCAAATCTCTCCCCTGGTGCAAGGCTGACATCTTCAATAGAGTGTAAATCCAAGCCTGCGTCGCCATGCAAAAGATGGGTCGGCACAATTGCATCTTTGTTTAATTTTTTGGCTTTTATTTTCATATATAGTCTCATATTAATTTAGTGGCGATAAAAAAAGCGCTCACAGGAAACTGGCGCTATTTTTGTTTTTGTTTTTGTTTTGTAAATTCATTATAGAGAGATAATAAAGTTAAAGCAAAACGAGTTTTCCACAATAAACCAATTTATCGCTGTTGAAGTTGAATAATTATGAATAATTTGCTAATATTCTTCTTGAATCGAAAGATTAGAAAAGACGAAAAAATCACTTAGTGCACCCATAGCTCAGTTGGTTAGAGCGCTACATTGACATTGTAGAGGTCTGCAGTTCGAGTCTGCCTGGGTGCACCAGTGATTTTTTTTATTTAATGAAATGATTGGCTCGCCAATCTACCATTTGAAAAAAGAAGATATCAATAAAAGAATTTTCTCTCCGTTACTATATTTAGTTTTGCCCTTAGTCACTTGGCTAATATTCTGGGCACTTTTTGAAATTTCAATATTCTCTGAAATAAAATTAGATAATTCGTTCTGATTATATTCACTGGTTGGCGAGCTAAAGATAAATTGAACCAGTCTTTTTCTATCGTTCACATAAGAAAGCATCTCCCTGGTAATGGGTTGGTTCCCCGATGTCGCGCAACGGAGATCCTTGCCGTTGCAAGCCCATAAAGTCTTTGTCAAAGCATTATTATTTATCACAACTGATCCATAAGAAATAAAACTAATATCCTTACCAGATTTAGACTGCTGATAATCGCTAATTGCCCCATGACTATCGTCTCCTTTATAAGAAACTTCGGAGATGGTTATTTGAGAATTTTTCTTTCTATAACAAGCCTTTCCAGTAACAACACAACCGTAAGTCTTTGTCCAAACATTATATATTTTGACACTACTACTCTTAAACGTAGAAAATGTTTTTTTGACAGTTGTAGCAGGGGCACTTTTTTGTGTCGATGTTGGGATATTGTAAATTTGCTTGTAGCCAACGATACCTTTCAAGTTTTCGCTCTTTGATCTAGGATAAAGATCTGTAGTCAGAAACTCTGCCCCGGTCTCCTCATCAACCCAATATTTTGTGTCTGAAAAATAATATTTAAGACTATTTTTCTTCATAATACTTCTAGTTTCTTGTTCACTTGGACTAGTGTCGACTTTTGGTGGGATAATCCACTGGTACCTATCGCTGTAGCTAGCAACCTGTTGGCAATCAGCAATTTTTGCACTGCGCGTACACTTCTCGACAACGATATCGGCTAGGCCATATTTAGAAAAAGCTGACACCATTTCATCCATATTGCTATACACCCTGTTGGCTGCGTCTTTGTGTTCTTGATTTTTAATATCCCACATAGCGATACCGACAACATAATACGAACTACTATATTTATAGGAGCTCTTAATGACTCTGTCTCCATCTGACCCATAAGCAGCATGGGACAAACAGCCCATGCCAGATAAACAAATTTTATCAGGGCCAGAAGTATTGGACTCACCCCTTATAATAGAACCAAACTGAAGGTTATTTGAGTCAGCTGACACTTTAGAATTTTGCTGATATACATAGCCAATAATAACAAGCAAAATAATCATCACCGAGAGAAGAACAATCTTTTTATGACGAATGCAATAAAAGCTGAATTTTTTAGTTAGATGTTTTTTACTTTTTTGGCAAACCATGATTTTCCCCTCATTATATGTAATTATTATATATATATTTTATTAATATTCCTATTCCATTATTACAAATATCGTCGATCGACCATATTTATAATAATGAGTTCAATTGGCTAAAGCATAATTAGCGGATTAATTAAAATAACCCCGACTAAATTTCTGGGTTATTTTAATATTTTGAAAAAAATCTATTTTTTTGAAGCGATATTGATCTTTTGGGCTTTCTTTGGCTCGACTTTTGGCACAGTAATTGTGAGGATGCCATGCTTCATTTCAGCAACGGCTTTCTCGGTCATCACCTCAGAGGGCAATGTGAAACTGCGGGAAAACTTGCCAGTGTGGCTCTCTTTATAATAGTAACCCTTGTCACCTTCTTTTTCTTCCTTTTCCTCTTTTTTCTCACCAGAGATAGTCATAACGTTGTCGAGAATCTCAACATTGATATCTTCTTCCATGATCCCCGGCATCTCTGCTTTGACTACAATTGAACCTTTTTTGTCCCTAACATCAATTCTTGGCATTCCGCCTGCTTTGGCAGGAGTAATAAAACTATCCTCTAAAAGTCGATCCATCGCGTCTCTCAGGGAGACTGTTTCTCTAAAAGGTTTCCACGGTTCTAGCTCTACCATAGTACTGTCCTTTCTTAGCCCAGATTCATACTCTGGACTGTTAATTACTTTTATTTCAATTGCACCATCACAGATAGCTTCGCTAATCTCTCGGTGGACCTCTCGCTCAAATTCAAATAAATCCTCGAAAGTTGAATCAAAATATCGGCAGAAAGAAACGGCCAACGGCAGTGAAGGCATTGACTTGCCCTGCTCGAGGGCAATTATTGACTGTCGGGAAATTCCAATAGCTTCAGCCAATTCTTCTTGGCTGAGTTTGCGTTCTTTGCGAACTTCTTTCAATCTATTTTCAATTGTTAAATCTTTTTCATCCATAACTAAAATGTAAAGCAGGCTTTACATTTTGTCAAGTGCCGATGTAAAAAATTAACAATTATTTAGTATAAAGTCTTGCCTTGGTGTCTTTTCCAAGAGTATAGGTCATTGTTTCAGCAATTGGCTCATGTTTTTCAAAATAAAAAGCGAGAGAGACTATCTTCGTCTTTTTTCCAATAGATTCAAATATCCAATCCTCAATCTGCTTCAAAGTAGTATTTAGTAAATAAAGATAAACAATATCGGCCTTTTTCAAATCTTCTTCAGCCTTTTTGAAATCGCCCCAAATTATTTTGATATTATTTTTATTGCCACTCAAATAAACATTCATTAGAGATCGCAAATAACAATATAGTGAACGATCAACGCCCACGCCTTTGACACCAAACTTCTGGACTGCAGTAATTAATGTCCTGGCACTACCGCAACCAAGATCGACGACCAGATCGCCCTCTTTGGCTTTGGCTAATTTCATCGAGTCGACAACAGCGCCACGATACGAGTAGACAACTGGCGAACCAATCATTGTGGCTATCAAAAGCGACCCCTGCCAGAAAAGGACAAACATTAATATAACAAATATCAAAACTAAAACCGTTAAAATCATAAAGAAATGATAACATTATTTTACCTCAGAACAAAAGATGATATAATTTATTAAAAATAAAATGGAGTAACGATGGATCAAAATTCGGATAAATTATTGAGCGATGACTTGCGAGATCTTCATGAAGTTTTGACCGAGGTAAAAATGTACTGGAAGAAACAATCAAGCCTGCGCTGGAATTTCTTAAGAGGGGTTCTTTATGGCTTTGGCTTTTTTATTGGGTCTGCCCTCATTGCGGCCGGTGCCATTTGGGCCTTGGCTCATCTCGGGCTAGACAGCAATAGTTTCTTGGGTGGTGTAATTGAGAAAATTGTAAATAACTATCAAAATCGTTTCTAAAATAAAGTTCTAATTCTATAAAAAGAGGAAGCCGAGGCAAAATAAATTGCTTCGGCTTCACGACTTTTTTGGCATTATTTTTTGCCACCAACCCAGGTTTCTAAGGCTGAATTTTCAACTCTGAAAATTTGTCCTTCGCGAATCCTGATCCTCAAATTTGGAATAATTTTAGACCAATTTTCCCATCCTTGGATTCCTTTCAGTGCCGCCAAAAGAATCTCGTTGAAATCTCCTGGCGTAGACCTGATAAGGCAACTTCCTCTTCCATAGGTTTCGAACTTGTCTTTGTAAGACTTTTGACACTTGAGCATTTCCTCGATACTCGTCACCAACGCCTTTTCAAAATCATCCATCATCTTAGGGACGATTAAATCTGGACGAACAGCCAATGTCTCACGCATTGGTTTTGTGAACTGTTTGGTCGCGATAACAGCCAAAACGTGGCTATCTGGGAGAATATCCCTAACAGGTCTTTCAACAGCATGTTTGGGTGGATTCCAATTTGAAAGATCTTTCTCTAATTTGATAATAGGATCTTCCAATTGAATACCATTCTCTTTAATCGACACTTCTTTGCCAGAAATTATCTGGTAAAACTCCTCTCCTCTAATTCTAACGTGTAGATTAGGCAGATATTCGCAGAGATGAGCCAGCGGGATGCCGGCATCTATAGCCGCATTTTCGACCATAAAGTCATAGCGATTGTCTTTGCAAACAATATTGCAATTGCCCTGACCAAATTCACCGAACTCACAGGAAATTAATTCCGTACCTTCAAGTCTATCTCTAACTTGCGCGATTAATCTTGACTCGAAGAAACGAATCACACTGTCATCGAGCGGTGGCAATGCCTCCGCACTTTGTACCAACCTCCTATACATCGGGTCGGTAAAAAACCAGACTGCCTTTCGAGCAATTTCCATAATATCATTCACAATAATTTCCCTCCTTTTAAGCGAAATGTGAATTCTAGCGTGATAATAGCACTTTATCGCCGTCTTATCAATTAAAAGTATGATTTTGTATGATTTATTATTGTTATCCAAAGAGACCAAATTGACTTGACTACAACGATCAGTAAAAGTATAATCAACTGAGTAATTTATTAATAAAATTGCTTAATTATCTGGGGGCGTATTAGCTTCGACAGAAGGTACTTTAAAAACATATTGCAAGTAAGT
>CAYPDD010000035.1:0-6896 GCA_964409395.1 uncultured Candidatus Saccharibacteria bacterium
TCCGTCAGATTGAGCGTGAAGGCTTGAGAAAACTAGCGAGATTTTTTGTCGAGAAAAATAGC
Organism: uncultured Candidatus Saccharibacteria bacterium; assembly: GCA_964409395.1. Classification (GTDB taxonomy): domain Bacteria; phylum Patescibacteriota; class UBA1384; order XYA2-FULL-43-10; family 1-14-0-10-43-13; genus CAYPDD01. The sequence goes on from CAYPDD010000035.1 coordinate 63, forward strand.
GTTTATATTAATCAAATTATTGAAACTTTCGAAAAAAGCGGCGGAATCACCTGCCACGAAAAAATTACTGAGAAATTTCTCGAGGAATCTTTTTGGAGAAACAAGGACGAATTCAACTCTTTGCATTTAATCCTTAGTCTTATGCCTCAGATTATCAAGATTGAGAAGACAAAAGAGCTTGAATCTGGTTGGATATTGGCCTCTCTTTCAAAAGATGATGCAATCAAAGTTATAAATGATTGGGCTGATCATCTTAAAAAGACAAAAAGACCAGAAACGCTAGATATCCTAATTGATAATCATCCAGGTCATGCAAAATATCAGGTGGCTTTTTTATCGGAGCTTCCTCACATAAGCAAAAAACTAGTTAAAACAGAGACTGGTCATATCGGCTTGGCTTCATGGCCAGAGGTAAATCCAAAAAATGTTAGAGACAAGATCTATTATATTTTGAAGAGAGTTTCGAAACCAATGCATTTTGATGAAATTTCTAAGAAAATTGGTGAGCAGAGTTTTGATGGCAAGAAGATCGTTAAGGCGACAGTTCATAACGAATTGATTGCTGATGAAAGGTTTATTTTAGTCGGTCGTGGCATCTACGCTTTGAAAGAGTGGGGATATCAAGAGGGCACCGTGGCTGATATTATCAAAAATATCTTAGCTGATAAATCTGAGGGCATGACTGCGCCAGCAATTATTGAAGCTGTTTTAAAGCAAAGATTAGTCAAGAAAAATACGATTCTCATAAATCTACAAACAAAGCCATTTTTCAAAAAGTCGACAAAAGACCGATACGTTTTGGCATAGTACTACCTCTAACTGTTTCTTTGCAAAAAATTGGAATCTCTTATATAATTATTATGCAAGGGAATTCTATTTTTTCCTATATTTATTGAAGGTTTGAATGGCTTTTATTTTATACCTTTTGTACATAGTCTTAATTTTTGGTCCAATCTATTTGATATGGGCTATTTTTCGTATTAATCATCGGGCGAAGAAAATTCAATGGATGACATCTCAGGAGTACACAGTTATCCGTATTGATGTGCCAAGAATGAATGAGAAGTCGCCGATGGCAGCCGAGCAGATGTTCGCCACGATTCATGGTATTTATTCTGAGAGTGCCAAATTTCAATATCATTTAAGCTTTGAAATTATTTCAAGGGAAAAGTTTATTCAATTTTTTGTTTATCTGCCTGTCCACTTGAAGGATTTTGTTGAGGGTCAAGTTTACGCACAATATCCAGATGTCGAAATTCACGAAGTAGAGGATTATGCTCTTCGATCAGAACTTGAGTCGAAAAATTTTGCTATTACTGAGCTTGTCTTGACCAAACCTGATGTTTATCCAATAAAACAGTTTACTGATTTCACGGTTGACCCAATCTCGGCGATTACTTCGGTGATGTCTCAGTTAAACGCCGGTGAAGAAATCTGGTTTCAAATGATAGTTCGACCAAAAGGGGATCGATGGCAGGAGAAGGGTCACGCAAGGGTCAATTCAGTTCGGGCCGGTGGCAAACCAACGGCTAGATTGGGTTTTGGTAATCTGCTTTTGAAAGAATTTACTAATATTGGTAAAGGATTTTTGTCTCAAGCGGTCAACCCTGGCTATGCTGAGAAAGAGGATAAAAAAGAGATTAAATTACAAGCTTCCGTCGAAGAAGCATTAAAGGGTATAGAACAAAAAATCACCAAATTAGGCTTTGAAACAAAGATAAGAATCGTTTCTTTAGGCGTTGATCCAACTTCGGCTAGACTAAAATGTCGAAATGTCGGTGCGGCTTTCAAACAGTTTAACACAACAAATTTAAATGGTTTTAAAGTAGGTGAGATAAAATCAAATGATCGTACCCTTTGGCAGGATTACGTGGCCCGTTCTTTTGAAGATGACGGTAATATTTTTAATATAACTGAGCTTGCTTCTCTGTATCATTTTCCATCGAGTACTGTTTCTACACCAAGCATCGTTTGGTCTGGGTCAAAAAAAGGTGAACCACCTGCAAATTTACCAATTCGATCGAATATTCCACCAGCGGATTTTACAGTTGTTGGTATGACCAACTTTAGAAATATTTTTACTGAATTTGGTATAAAGCGAGATGATCGTCGCAGACATATTTATCTTGTTGGTAAATCTGGTGTTGGTAAATCTGTGTTAATAGAAAACATGGCAATTGACGATGTTTGCAAAGGTGCTGGCGTAATCATTGTTGACCCGCATGGTGAGCTTGCCGAAAAAGTATTGTCCTGCATCCCAGATGAGAGAATAAAAGATGTAATTGTTTTTGATCCATCAGATCGTGATTTCCCAATCGCTTTCAATCTGCTAGAGACAGTTGACGATGATTTTAAAGGATTAGTTGCTTCTGGTTTTATCGGTATTTTTAAGAAAATATTTGGCCAATCTTGGGGTCCAAGACTTGAACATATTCTGCGCAATACGGTCTTGGCTCTTTTGGATAATCCAGACTCGACCATGCTTGATATCCCTCGAATGCTGACCAATAATCGTTTTCGAGAAAAAGTTTTGTTAAATGTTAAAGATCCAATTATTAGAGAGTTTTGGCTAAATGAATTTGCTTCTTTTGATAATAAGTTTAGAACAGAAGCTGTTTCGCCAATATTGAACAAAGTTGGACAATTTTTGGCTTCATCAACTATCAGAAATATAGTAGGACAACCAAAATCACGCATCAATATTCGTGAGATAATGGATCAGGAAAAGATAATGATTGTTAATCTTTCACGTGGCAAGATTGGTGAGGATAACTCAGCTCTGCTTGGTGCGATGATGATTACAAAAATTCAGTTGGCGGCGATGAGTCGAGCCAATGTAACTGTGGATAAGCGTCCAGATTGTTTCCTATATGTTGATGAGTTTCAAAATTTTGCAACCGACTCTTTTGCGGTTATTCTTTCTGAGGCTAGAAAATATAATCTTGGGTTAACTATTGCCCATCAGTATATTACTCAATTGCCAGAAGAACTTCGAAACGCAATATTTGGTAATGCTGGTACACTGATTTCTTTCAGAGTTGGTGGAGCTGATGCGGATGTACTGGTCAAGGAATTTGAGCCTGTCTTTACAACAAATGATCTGTTGAATCTTGATAAATTCAATATCTATATTAAATTATTGGTTGATGGTGTTGCGGCTCCTGCTTTTTCAGCCAAGACTTTGCCTCCCGTTCAAAGATTGACGGGAAATATCGAGAAGGTTATTGAGAACTCTCATACGACTTATTCCTCAACACGTATTGAAGTTGAGGAGATGATAAATGGTCAAAGCACGCAGGAAGATGAGGCTTTGAAGGCAGAAGCGGAAGCTTTTAAGAAGGGTGGACTTGAGGCAATTTTGCTGAAAAAACATGATCGTCCAACTACAACTGTTAGTGCCCCAGCGAGAGTTGCAGTACCCTCCACGGCTCCTATTAAGGCTGTTGTTGAGTCTGTGACAGCTGTGTCTATATCTGCTGAACAAAAAAAAGCGGAAACTATATCACAAACGCCAATTCAGGCCGAAGTTGTTCTAACTCCAGAATTACCAAAAAATGAAGTTGTTGCTGAGAATAATAATAAATCAGAGGCTGAAGCAGGGGAGAGTGAGAAGAAAAAGGAGCCTAAGGTTATCCGTTATGATAATATTTTGCACGGTAAAATATACAAAGAGCGAACTGCTAGAGGGGGAATCAAGTGGTATCTTGGTGAGGAAATTGACCGAGAAAAAATAGAAAAGTCGGGGATAATAATTGACGACAATGGCCAGAAGATGATTGAACTGTCAAAAAAAGTTTCTGAGCAGAAAGCTGAACAGAATGCACAAAAAGTACAACATGATCAGGGTAATAAGAATCGAAAACCAGATCATCAGGCTCAGCCAGTCAAAGAAGCCAAACATGAAGAAACTGAACATAAAGAAATAATCAAGCCTTCTGCTCCTGTTGTTGTTGAGAAGCATCAAGATCTTCCTTTGGTTATAACTGAATCCAATCTTCCAGTAGAGCAGAGCTCACAGTTGCCCGTAGCTGTTGTTGATGGTGATAAGAGTGGGTTTGTCTCAGTACCAGAGCTAAAAGAGAATAGGGAAGTAACTTTGCCAAAGAGCCAAGATTTGGCCCCAACTAATAATGCCCAAAATGACTCTAAACATGTTCATTTAGAAGAAGGAAAGCCGGTTTCTCTCTCTGAATAAGGCTTGCTGCTATACTCCTCTATACTCCTCATTTTTCTTAAAAACGATAGGGAAGTGGTTTTTCGGGGGAGTAGCTATTATCCCGTTTTTTATATTGATTATAGTATTAGTACAGAAAAGATTAAAAGAAATAATATCCGCTGAATATTTTTATCTATAGTAGTCCGGAGAATAAAACACTGTAAAAAATATCTTTTTCGGGCCGGTGTTTTTGATTTTCATTGGGCGATCATTGCTATGGTATACGGTTCATTAATAGTTAAGCTCAAATGAGCACGTTCTAACAAGCCGTATTGCGTCGCATAACATACATTATGCGACATTAAGTACTATGCCAAAGTAGAGCGTTATGTTCCCCTTCTATTGTGAATGTGCTTAATAACAGAGCTAGCCGTCCCCTTCTTCTCTAGTGTGATGAAGGTTGCAATAGTTACCGGTGCAAAGTACTCTGCTATACTTTTCGCCACTCTCTGATTATGGTTTTGATTAACAAATCAATTGCTCGTTATGTCGGCTGAGTGCGTATTCGGTGCGTATGCTAAGCCAATGCGTATATTCTATATACAAAAGGCTCTAGAATCGTTTCTAAAGCCTTTTTATATAAAAGATGACTATTTGGTAGTCCTAGTCTAGCTATTCAACTTTTTCGGTGACCTTTTTTTGAATTTTGTTGAGAGTTGATGTTTTTATCTGTCCGATGTTGGAAAATATTCTAATCATGAAGGCTACGAGTATTGCTAAATACAAATCTAGGTTTAATTTATCGCCGAAGAAAGTAATCAGGACAGCGATGGCCATATTGAAGCCAAGACCAGTCATGAAAACGGTTGTATCGTATTTTTTCTCGACAGAGGCTCTGATAGCACCGAAAAGAGAATCCATTATGCCAATGATTGCTACAGCAGTATATCGAGCATATTCTGGCGGAATATCAAATTGGAGGAATCCCCCGATGACAAGTCCCAAAGCTAAGCCGAAGATAATTAGATACATAATAAATTTAAAATTAATAATTTATAATTTAAAAAATAAAATTTATTTTATTTTAAAAACTATTTCTACAATGTTTGATCTTGGTAATATTATCTCACAATATTTATAAATATAGAAATTTATTTATCTATATTTTTCTATCCACTCCCCCGCTCTAGGACTTCTTGAGGCTTTTTTTCTGCCACAAAACCAACAGCGGTGTAGCATTGAAGATCGAAGAGTAAGTTCCAAGAACAATACCGAAGACCAATATCAGAATAAAATGTCTGATTGAGAAGCTACCAAAGATCATGAGCGCTGTTAGAACAATAATAGTAGTCATAGAAGTATTAATCGATCGAACAATTGTCTGATTGATACTTTCCTCTGCAGCTAACTCAATATCTTCATGTGGATTTTTGATAAAGTTCTCTCGAAGTCTATCATAAACGACGATGGTATCATGAACAGAGAAACCCATAATAGTAAGCAGAGCAGTAATAAAAAGAGCATCAACTTCCATCCAGATGAAGAAGTGGCCCATGACTGCAACAAAACCAGTAGTAATAAGTAGATCATGGACTAAGGCGATAACAGCGCAAGCGCCAAATTTCCATGATGATAGTGGTTTTGGAACTTTTCTAAAGGCAAAAGCGATAAAAATAATTATACCTAAGGAAGCGATAATAACAGCGATTATCGATTTATTGGTCAATTCTTTACCAATTGTTGGGCCGACGGTGTCATACTGTGTTTCTGCATAGTCAGGTAATTTTTCTTTGAATTTGCCCTGTAGCTGTATATGCTCTTCATTTGTTAACGTTTGCATTCTCAGGACGATTTTACTCTGACCGCTCTCTTTGATCTGATATCCGGTATATTTCTCATTTGCCAAGACTTCTTTTGAGAGCTCAAGTTTATTAGCTTGTCCTGAAGTAAATTCAATTACAGTACCGCCCTTATAATCAATGCCAATCCTGAGGGAAAAAACCGAGATAGCAATGATCGAAAGGACTGCTAGTGCTATAGATACGGTAAACCAAATGCGTGAGTTTTTAACTATTCTAAACATGGATGTACCTCTTTAATGGGCTAGTTGATAACAACAATAATATTGTTCTAGTGACAGTTATAGCAGTGAACAAACTGACCATAATGCCAAGAAGAAGGGTCAGTGCAAAGCCACGAATAGGTCCTGAGCCGGTAGCAAAATAGAGAATCAAACAGGTAATGATTGATGATATATTTGAATCTCTAATCGAATTCCATGATCTCTTAAAACCATCCAATATAGAAAGGTTTAGCTCTTTACCGGACTTGAGCTCCTCTTTCATACGTTCAAAAATAAGAATATTCGCGTCTATGGCCATGCCAATAGAGAGAATAAAGCCGGCAATTCCAGCGAGTGTTAGAGTAACAGGAATCAATTTATAGATAGCCAGGGTGATTATGGCATAAATTGATAGTGAGATAACAGCAATTAATCCAGGAAATTTATAAAAAGATACCATAAAAATAGTGATTAAGAGCATTCCTATCAACCCTGCTATAAGACTTAATTTTAATGAATCTTGGCCAAGGGTTGCACCGATATTTTGTTGGCCTATCAATTTAGTTGGTACAGGTAATATGCCCTCGTTTAGTCTTTTGGCAAGCTGTTGAGCCTC
>CAYPDD010000035.1:6906-7283 GCA_964409395.1 uncultured Candidatus Saccharibacteria bacterium
CCCAGTAATTACAGCGTCGCCACTAGCAATTTCTTCATTAACACTAGGTGCTGAAACTATCTGGCTGTCAAGGACGATAGCGATTCTTTTGCCAACATTGTTTTTTGTCAGGTTGCGGAATCTTTCCTTGCCGGAATTATCGAATTTTATAGAGACTACAGGAGTGGTGTTAACGGCTGTTTGTGTTCCGCCTTCAAATGTTGCATCAGCTTTGACCAAATTTCGACCAGTTAGGTCTGATTTTTTCCATGTTCCTGGATAAGTGTAGGTCGGATCGTAATAATCGGTTAATTGAACGCCATCAGCATCTGTTGTTTCAGTCATAAATGAGAGCTCATATGTGGCACCAATTTTTTGAATAGCAGCGTCTATTTCTT
>CAYPDD010000036.1:0-7232 GCA_964409395.1 uncultured Candidatus Saccharibacteria bacterium
GCATGTAGGTGCGTACTCTATCACTATTTAGTTGCAAAAGATGAAAAGTCGCCGCAAGGCGATTTTTTTGTTAAAATAAGAAAAGTAATATCGGCACAAATGAATAATTTTCATCAAAAAATTAAAGACAGAGACCCTAAGTCAGTTTACTATTTGCTGACATTTTTGACTGATTTTGCAATGAGTCTTATTTTTGTGACCTATATCTTGTTTTTGTTGGATAAAGGCTTGGATCTTTTCCAGGTTAATCTGGTTAACTTTGCTTTTATGTTCAGTAGTTTTATATTCGAAATTCCTACAGGGGCTTATGCTGATTATTTTGGTCGCAAAAAATCAATTATTATCAGTAGCGCCCTGATGATTTGTATGTTCACGATTTATTTTTTCTCATCAAGTTTTATATTTTTTATTATTGCTGAGCTATTTGCCGCCTTGGCCACTACTTTTGCCTCTGGCGCCCTAGATGCTTGGATAATCGATAAACTTGAGGAAAATAAATACACCGGTAAAGTAGACTTTGTTTTCTCACAAGCAAATATCATCGGTCGTTTTGCGACGGTTGTTGGTGGCCTAATCGGCGCTTATATTGCAAATGTTAGCCTAGAGCTGCCTTTTGCTTTTGGTGCGGTAATTTCCCTGATTGCTCTGATGGTTGCAATTATTTTTGTCAAAAATGATTTTGGGGCAAAGAAAAAAGCGATTGGTTTTGGCCTTTCTCAGATGATGACAATTGCGAAAGACAGTATTTCTTACGGCATGAAGCATCCTGTCATTCTTTGGCTCATCTTGTCATCAGTGGTCTCAATGTTCGCTTTTATGCCGTTGAACATGTTCTGGACACCAAGACTAAACGATCTTGCGGGAAATCAGATTTGGTTGCTCGGTTGGGTTTGGGTAGGCTTTTCTTTGATGATGATGGCCGGTTGCTATGCAATCAATTATTTATTGAAAAAACAGAAAAGTTATTCGTATATTTTGATAGTGATGGCAATTATTTTGGCTTTGCCGATCATGGCTATCTCTTATAGCAATACTTTTATAGTTGTCTTAATTGGATTTTTGATGCATGAATTTGGTCGGGGAATGCAGAGACCAATTCAAAAAGCATATTTGAATAAGTTTATTCCAAGTGACAAAAGAGCCACTATTTTGTCATTTGATTCAGCGATGGGTAAACTAGGCGGAGCCTTTGGTTTACTGATTCTCGGTTGGATCGGCAAGAATCAATCAATTCAATTTTCGTGGTTGCTTTCAGGAATAATACTGTTTGCTTTAATATTTTTCTATGCCAAGGCCAATCGCAATTCTTTGCGAGAAGCAAAAACAAATTTGTCATAATCGGCAATGAATTGCCAAAGAGTTGAAATAAACTTGTTTTTTTGTTAGTATTTGGTCGTTAGAAAAAAATAGACATTTCACTTTTGGGCGCGTAGCTCAGTTGGTTAGAGCACGTCACTGATAATGACGGGGTCGGAGATTCGAGTTCTCCCGTGCCCACCAAAAGGATGTCTATTTTTTTATTGTTTTAAAAATGTAATTATTGTCTTTTAGTCTCAGAATTGGATATAATATATTTAGAAATAAATGAGGGGTTTGATGGATATTTTTGTAGGGCTCAGTCTCACGATTGTCATCGCTGCTTTGATCGCAGGTATTTTGCAGAAATTAAAACAGCCGTTGATTATCGGTCATATCATTACCGGTCTAATAGTTGGTCCATTTCTTTTTAAAAGTCTTCAATTTCAGGAAGTAGTCGATTCACTTTCTCAATTTGGTATTGCATTGTTGCTTTTCATTATCGGCTTGAACCTAACGCCAAAAGTTATCAAAGAGGTCGGCAAAGTTTCTTTGCTCGCAGGGCTTGGTCAAATTTTGCTTACTTCTAGTGCTGGTTTTCTGGTCTGCTATTTCTTTTTACACTTTAATTTGGTGACCTCTATTTATGTCGGGATGGCGCTAACTTTTTCGAGCACGATTATTATTATGAAGTTGCTTTCTGACAAAAGAGAGCTTTCAAAATTTTATAGTAAAATATCAATCGGGCTATTGTTAGTGCAGGATTTGATTGTGGCAATAATTTTAATTGCCATCTCCGCCTTTAGTGGCGAGGGCGCGAGTGTCTCTTCGATCACCTTAATGGTCATAAAAGGTATTGTGGTCTTTGATCTCATAATCCTTTTCACAATATATATTGTTCCAATGCTTTCAGCTTCTTTTGCTAAATCGCAGGAATTTTTATTCCTCTTTTCGATTGGTTGGGGTTTGGGTTTGGCGACGCTTTTCCATTACCTTGGTTTTTCGATGGAAATAGGTGCGCTTATTGCCGGTGTTTCTCTTTCAACGTCGACATATCATTTCGAAATCAGCTCACGTTTAAGGCCGTTGCGTGATTTTTTCATTATTTTATTTTTTATTTTACTAGGCTCAAAAATAAAGATAGCAACACTGCCAAATATTATTTATCCGGCCTTATTCCTATCCCTCTTTGTTATTGTTATCAAACCACTATTAGTCTTGTTTCTGACCGGAGTGATGGGCTATAGGAAAAAAATAAACTTTTTTACAGCGATCAATTTTACTCAGGTGAGTGAATTCTCATTGATTCTTCTAATGCTGGCACAAAAGGTAAGTGGTATCTCAAGCGATATTATTTCGCTCATAACTTTAGTTAGTTTGATCACGATTGCCGTTTCTTCATATATTGTGCTTTATGGCGCAAACATTTACCCATTCTTTCAAAAATTTATTTATGAGAGAAAAGTTCTTCGGAGTAATAAAGTGTTAAACGAGAATTATGATGTAATCCTTTTTGGTTGCAACCGTATGGGCGGAGATTTCTTGGAGCTTTTTGGTGAATTGGGCAAAAAATTTCTTGTGATTGATTTTGATCCCGAGAAGATTAAAGAGCTTGAGGAGGCCAAGATTACCTGCCGTTATGGCGATGCTGATGACAATGAGTTCTTGGAGGAGCTGAATCTTGGCAAAACAAAAATGGTTATATCAACAATTCCTGACTTTGAGACAAATCAATTTCTTATCGGTAAAATAAAGGCAGAAAATCCTGAAGTAGTGGTTATCGTTATCTCTCACGATGTTGAGGAGGCGATTGGTCTTTATGAATCTGGTGCTACCTATGTCATTACGCCACATTTCCTAGGTGGAAAATACGCTTCTATGCTAATATCAAAATTTGGTTTTGATCTTTCTAAATTTGTCTCTGAAAAAGAAAAGCATATTAAAGATCTCGAAAAGAAGAAGGAAATAGGTAAAACTTTTCCTCTGCCAGAAATTTATCGCTAAAGCGTAAACATCTTTATCACGACAGATTGGGCTCTTTTATTGAGGCTATTTTTTTGTTAGAATCTCGTTTAGAAGATACTACTTTAAGGGAGGTATTCTGTGTTAGGTATTCTTTGTGGGTCTTCGGAGGCCAAAAGAGCAAGGTTCTGGGAACAGCAACGGTCACTCGGTCGCTTACAGACTCTGGTCTGTGATGCTACTGTCAATGATCAGCAATTTGCCGATCTTGTAGATCGTCATATTGAGCTAAACCCAGATGATCGAGTGATCGCCTCATATTTAGTATCTGAGCGCGACAAAATCCGTGCCCGGAAGGCATGGAACGATGAACTTGATCTCCAATTCGCAAGAATGGACGATCATCATTTAACTTCGGCTGAGCGTCGTACCGCCAAACAATTGGCTAATTTGATGCTCGATAGCCCGACAGAACAACGCTATATATATCCTAGCTGATATATACAGCGTATGTTTTTCTTGCTGTGTGTCTATTTATTTAGGCACACAGCATCCCCTCAATATTATATTTCTGTTATTATAAAAGTAATTGCTATGAAGATTAGTCAGGAGGTTTTATGAATTGGTTATGGTTTTTCGGAGGATTGATCGGCGGGTTTATTGCGATAAGATATAGCAAGTGGCTAGCAGACAATATCGTTCATATAGACTTTGCAGACAAACTCTTAGGCCGGACTGGTACATTTGTTTTTTGGAAGGTCGCAGGAGTCGGCTTCATAGCATTTGGTTTTTGGGCGTTGTTTAATTTATAAGTGTTGAAAAAACACTCGAAATGTTGTAGTATTACAGAGTCTAATATTTGGGCCCTTTCAGCCAAAGGCTGATGAGCCTCTGGCTCAAGCTTAGTTGGAGTAAATATGTTTTATGTATACTTTGCCAAGAGTTTGAAAAACGGAAAAATTTATACAGGTAAAACATCGAAAAAGCCAGAAGAAAGAATAGAAGAACACAACACTGGCTGCAATGATTGGTCGAGAAATAATGGACCATTTGAATTGATTTATTTTGAAGAGTATTCTTGTTCACAAGACGCAACAAAAAGAGAATTATTTTACAAATCTGGTTTTGGCCGAAAAATAAGAGATATTCTCATTAAAAATTTAGATACGGGCCCTTAGCTTAGTTGGTAGAGCGCCTCATTTGCACTGAGGAGGTCAGGAGTTCGAATCCCCTAGGGTCCACCAATAAAAAATCATCATGTTTACATGGTGCTTTTTTATTTGATTGAAGTTTGGATAGGGGATTCGAACGGGGAATAATTTAATGTTAGAATGAGAAGAAGAAAAAGGAGTAGTATGATTTATTTTATTACTGGTAGCGAAGGAAAATTTAGAGAGGCAAAGTCGATAATTCCAGAATTAGAGCAATCAGATATTGATCTTGTTGAAATTCAAAGTATCGACGCAAAACAAGTCATCGAAGCCAAATTAAAGGAGGCTTCCAGGCATAAAGATGGTAATTTTGTTGTAGAGGATACATCTCTGTATTTTAATAATTTGAATGGGTTACCGGGGCCTTTGATAAAATGGTTTATGAAGACAATTGGCAACGCTGGCCTCGCAGAGATAGCCCAAAAAGTTGGCAACGATAGTACGGCGGTCGCGAAAACGGTCATAGGTTATTCGGACGGTAGTAAAATTTCCTTTTTCGAAGGCGCAATCGCTGGCAAAATTGTCAGTCCTCGTGGCGAAAATGGTTTCGGCTGGGATGCAATTTTTCAACCAGAAAATTTTGATAAAACATTTGCCGAAATGTCAGATAAGGAAAAAAATTTAATTAGTATGCGTAAAATAGCTTTTAATAGACTAAACGATTTTATCAAAGGCTAGGCTAATTATTATGGTAAAAAATGAGTTGGACTGAACCAAAATAATTGTTATAATTTACAAATAATAATAAGGCGGGGTCATTATGATTAAAAATCAAAAGATAAAAGCTACGAAAGCTAATAAAATAAAAATGGTATTTATTTCTTTGGCGATTGTAATACTAGCAATTGCTTTTCTGTACAAGATATATCCAAATTATACATACAGTACTCTTTATTATACCGACAATGGTAAAAAAGTTTTTTCAATTCATTATCCGAACAAATTCAACGCAGGAATTGGTAGGGATATCAATGCAACTTGGGATAGATCGGATTCTTTTGGAGTCAGCGTTAAGTGCTGGCTTAAATTTGATTATCCTGGGTCAGATTGTTGGGCAAACGGAAGTACGGCAGTGGTTTACAAGAAAGGCGATGCTGGTTTTATATCAACCTCAGATGAATATAAAAATAAGTATGAAAAAAAATATAAAAATCTGACAGTAGATGGCGTAAAAATAAATCTAGAGCAAACGACAATCGGTAACGCAAAGGCTTGGAAATCCATTGATTATTATTTGGTCTTCACGCCAGATTATCTCATTGAAATTCCTGCTGCTAGATTTTCAAACAGCTTTATTGAAGCTAGCGATATAGATAAAATTTGGAACTCGTTTCGTCTAGAAATATCTCAATAGTTGAATGTTTTGATTCTCATCTTTGGAATATGAATTCTTATTTAAAAAAACACCATAGAAATGGTGTTTTTTTAAATCGAACAGGAAAACTATTTTGAAATCTTTTTGACTTCTTCGGATTTTTTATCTTCCGTTTATATTGAATATTAGTTAGAGATGACGTATCATAACTCTCGTTAAATTATTATTTATTTTAAAGTTTTATGAGTAATATAATCCCAAAACATATTGGTTTTATTTTAGACGGCAACAGACGTTGGGCCAAAGAAAGGGGAATCACGCCTTTTCAGGGTCATTATGCTGGTTTTAAGAGGGCCAAAGAGATAATCGAATATGCTGACAGCCAAGGACTAGAAGCAATAACGATGTACTGTTTTTCGAAAGAAAATTGGAGTCGGTCTAAGGAAGAGGTAGATTATCTGATGGATATATTTACCAATTTTGTCAAAAAATATTTGGATAAAATGCATGCGGAAAATAGAAGGTTGAAGCACCTCGGTGACATTAATGGTTTGCCCAAGAAACTGGCTACAGTTATCGCTAAGGCATTGGAGAAGACAAAAGATAACACTGGCATGGTAATCCAGCTCGCGTTGAATTATACAGGGCAGGATGAGATCAAAAGGGCTTTGGAAAAGTTAGTCGAAAAGAAATTACCGATAACAGTTGAAAATATCACTGATAATTTGGATACTGCTGGCGTCCCTGACCCTGATCTGATTGTTCGAACCTCTGGCGAACAGCGCCTCTCTGGCTTCTTGCTTTGGCAATCGACTTACTCGGAATTTTATTTTCCAGAAGTACACTGGCCTGATTTCACAACAGAGGAATTCGATAAGGCAGTCTCAGAATTTAGCAAACGTCAACGACGTTTTGGGGGAAATTAAATATTATGATTATAGCTGTCCATGCAGTAACTGGTGGTCTTCTCGGCGAGAGTATTGATAATGCTTATCTGGCTTTTGTGGCTGGAATTATTCTGCATTATGTTCTAGACGCGATACCTCACTTTGATAATGTTCTCGAAAATGGCAAATGGACATGGAAACAGTGGCTATTTACTAGCTCTGATTTATTGATAACTATTTTATTTTTGTTCTTTTTGCGTCCGGAGTTATCTCTGGCTAGTCCTTTTCTGTGGGGTGCTTTTGGCGGGATACTGCCGGACATTCTCGACAATGTGCCTTTCTGGAGAAAAAAATTTAGAAAGACATATATTGGTGGAAAAATATTTTTTCTTCACGAGAAAATTCATTCGAAAAGTAAACCGAATATTTTTTGGGGTAGCGTTACTCAAATAGCTACTTTGGTTTTGGTCTATTTGATAATCAGATAGTAAAAACCCTCTCTTGCCACACCTTGAAAATTGTTGCTTACTCCCCTATCTCCTCCCCAGCAGATTACTGCGC
>CAYPDD010000037.1:0-2075 GCA_964409395.1 uncultured Candidatus Saccharibacteria bacterium
GTATCCTCGCCAATAACCAGTCATATTGCCATTGTTGTAGACAGTCGAGTTTCGCATTACAAAATTTCCTGATCCACTGTAATTGATAGCAGCGCCGCCAAAACGAGCCGGGTTGGCATTTTGGGTAAACATCGAGTTGAGAATAGTCAAATTAGCGGTTGAGGAGATTGCCGTACCACTAAAATTATCAGAATTGGCATAACCATAACGAAATGTAAGCCTTTGAACCGTAACATTGATACTCGGATTGATCGTAAAAATTCTTCTATTCGCCGTGTAAGCAGTCGAAGCGGCTTGGATAAATGTAGTATCAGCTGCTTGACCTTGAATAGTCAAGCTTTTGGCAATAGTATATCCCGAACTAGCAGCGTCCCCTGTTTCATCGGCATTGGTCCAGTCAAACGTACCCGTCAGATCAATTGTGTCACCATTGGCAGCCATAGTATAGGCCTTGTGAAATGTTTTATAGGGATTGCCAGAAGAGCCATCACCGCTAGTATCATTTCCTGTTGAATAATTGGAATATATAATAGCAGCAGCCCTACTTTTTTGAACATCAAAAAATGATGCCGCAATAAGCATAACCACCATCAACAAAATAGAGATCGTAATCGTTCCAATTTTTGCCCTCGCTTGAGACATACGAAAATATTCCAAATTTTAAGATATGTTTATTATATACAATTTATACAAATATCCACAATATTCTGTTGTTATTTTGGCAGGGGCTAGAGGGCAGGGAATCTCACGCGGCACTTACGTGCCTTCTGGACACACTCGGTTTCCAGTTCCTTCCGACAACGGAAGACTCCCGTTTTCCGACCCTTTCCCTGTTCGATTCACACTTTCTCTCCCATCAAAAAAACTCCACCCCAAGGGGTGAAATTTTTTTGGCAGGACGCAGTAAACGCAGTTAGAACTTACTATAGTTCTTTCATCTCCTCAACCTGAAACACAGGTGACATGGGCGTTTTGCCCATGATCCAATAACAGTCAAAACCGATTTTACCTTTTAGCTGAACTTTTGTAGTCTTACTAACCTTAAATTTACCATAATGTTGAGCACTTAACGTTGGAGATACGCCCTGATTATTGATATATAAGTAAGGAACATCTGTCAATGTAAAATCAGGACCCATTTCGGTTGCGTAGCCTTCGAAAACAATACTTTTGTTTACCCAGCTGCAAGTAGAGCCATCCATCTTAGTGCTGCTACAAGTACAACCATCAGCAGATTTTTTGGCAGAATAGTCAATATATTTATCGATCTCAGAAACTGACAGCGGTTTCGAGGAATTGACGTTATCTATTATTGTACTAATTGAAGCATTTCTGTTAATGAAATTAATTATATAATAGCCACCAATTGCGACAGCAACGACTAATAGTATTATCAGCGCTATCTTCGACATCTTCTTTTTGGTAAATTTCATAGTCCTCCATTACTAATTGACAAAAATATTATATCTCATAAACAGCCGCTTTGATAGATGTTCAAAAAAATATCCAGTTCTAGACTGAATATTTTTTGGCAGGGGCTAGAGGAATCGAACCCCTAATAAAGGTTTTGCCTGCCGGCCGTAGCAACTGTTTTTGGCAGGGCCAAGAGGAATCGAACCCCTGACCGCGGTTTTGGAGACCGCTGTTATACCATTTAACTATGGCCCTATCAAAAACAGACTACTTGCGCAGGCGGGGAGACCTATCTTTTCCATTTTCAGCCAAAGGCTGATCGGCCTCTGGCCGAAACTAAGCCCCTATGGCCCCGCTTACCGGGGAATTTATAAATCTTAATTTCTAATTTCTAGAAAATAAAGAAATTATTTTGTTTCTTTGTGAAGTGTTTTTTTCTTGCAACTTCGACAATATTTCTCAAGCTCTATTCGCTTGATAACATCCTGACCCTTAACTCTTTTTTCAGTGTGGTAATTTCGGCTTTTGCAGATTTCGCACTCTAGGGTAACAAGTTTTCTTGCATCTTTTGCCATGATAAATTCCTAAATTATTCCTTTATTCTTTTTATGGAGCCACCTGTCGGATTTGAACCGACAACCTACTGTTTACAAAACAGTTGC
>CAYPDD010000037.1:2085-6967 GCA_964409395.1 uncultured Candidatus Saccharibacteria bacterium
CATAAGCCGCCTGATTTACAGTCAGGTGCATTTGACCGCTTTGCTATCCCAGCAAGATAATTTGATTGTCAAAACTCAACGATAATTCTCGCTTATTATAACAAAATAATCGCATCTAATCAATAAATAAAAATGGAGCCGTTAGCCGGAGTTGAACCGGCGACCTACTCCTTACCATGGAGTTGCTCTACCAACTGAGCTATAACGGCATCACCTATTATTAAACGAAAAAATTATATCAGTTATTGAGCGTCAGTTCAATCCTGAAAACATCATCTGTAAAATATTATTTTGAAATTATTTGTAGCGAGAATACATCGAATGTGTTTTCTGCTTTTCCTCAGCCTCAGAAGCCAAATCTCGATACTCTTTATTATCAATATCTAGGCTCGATGCTCTTTTCAAAACTTTGGCCGCCTTAGCATATTGTCGAACTTGCATATAGGCCTTACCTAAATCTGCATACCAATCAGGGTTACCTTTTTCGAGAATTATAGCTTTCTGTAAATAATCTATTGCCTCACTCAAATTATCATCGCCAGCTTCAACCTTACCAAGACCATAATAGGCCTCAGCAATCTCCTTGTCACACTTTAAGGCAGTTTTAAATGACTCCTTAGCATCTTCAAACTGACCACGAGAAAAAGCAATTTTACCAATCAATAGATAGGCCTCGCCACATCTTTTATTTTTACCGATTACTTCAATAGCTTTATCCTCTGCATCCCTCAAATCATTAGATAGGAAAGATTCATTAGCTAGGTGAAGAGTTCTGGCTGTCTCTGGATCATCAGTCTTAAAAGTTGAAATTGCCGCCTCTACTTCAGAGGGAGCAACGACATTATTATTTTTTTCAATCTCAGCCTGAACCGCTTTTGTTTCACTCTTCTTCATATTGTGAGCAAAATTGGTAAAAAAAGTCCGAAATTTTGTTGAATTAAAAAAACTAGCCAAAGTTTTAGCATCAGGATAATGTCTTAGAAGCAAAAACAGGGCCAGTGCCAAACAAATTATTATAATTATTTCTAACAATCTACCTCCAAATATGTTCTATCTTTGAGCTCCACTGTGACTTTATTTTTTATGACACACTGACTAACCACTATACCCTCACCTTTTGGAGTTTTAAGTGAACTTCCGATTGACGGCAACTTACTCTTAGTTTTTTTATAAAAGTCTAATTCATATTTTAGACAACACATCAATTTACCGCAAGCGCCAGTCACTCTATTTGAACCCATCTGGCCAATATTTTGATCATAAGCCATATCGATAGTGACACATTCAAGCTCGCCTTTTAGAAATCTGTTACAACAGAAACCCTGACCGCAACGCCCAACGCCACCAGTACATCTTGCCCGATCTCTTGCTCCAACTTGTTGTAACCGAATTAATTTTTGAAAAGACGATGCCAATTCAGAAACTAGTGTTCTAAAATCAACACGCCCAGGCGCTGTAAAATAAAATGTCAATTTCTTGCCATCAAAAGATAAATCTGAGTCCAAAAGCTCCATTGGTAACTTATGCTTTTCAATAATTTCCTGGCATTTTGTGATAAGAGCTCTTCCCTCTTTTTGTTTTTCTAGATCAGCCTCTTTATCCTTATCATTCATTCGTCTGATTAAGACGGCTGGCTTATCGAGTGACTCTTTGGCACAGACATCATCATTTTTGATATCCTCTTCACGAACAACCTTGGCGACTTCCTGACATTGCTCTGACTCAAAAATAACCATAATGTCATTTTCTAAGTCAAAATTGCCTTTATCAACGGCATGTATTTTATTATCGCTTCTGGATTTTAAGAATATTTTATCTTTCATAGCCTTTTTTCATAAATAAAATTAAATTTTCAACTGCCAATCGAGGATTAGCATTTCCCGCAATTTTTTTTCTGATACTAATTATCTTTTCTAAAATCATCGCTGATTTTATATCATATTCTGTAAGCAATTTTTCCTCTAATTGCTGTGTCCAATCAGTTAGTAAAACATCTACTTGGTTGTCTTTTACTATTCCTTCAAGCATTTTAAATGATTTAGCAAGGCTAGAATCAATAAAATCTTTGTATGAATACGTAATACTTTTTGTCTCTTTACTATCATTTATCCGAACAACTCGGCAACGGGATTTTATTGTAGCAATAACATCACTGCTTTTGGCTGTTAATATTATTATAACATTTTTAGCAGGCTCTTCCAGAATTTTTAGTAAAATATTTGAAGAAGAAGTATTTAATCTATCTGCTTGATATATTATCCCGATACGATTACCACCATGAGATGATAGGGAAAGTTCGTGAATAAATGCTCTAATCGACGCTACTGGTATCTCCCCTGCTTTTCCAGACTCCTCACTCGGTTTGATAATAGAAATATCGCTCTTCAAACAACCGACAGAATTTATCAGATTATCGATCTCTTTTTGGGCAGATTCCATCTTTTGAGAAATAAAGAGATAGGCATGAGAAAGTTTCTCATTATCTGACTTATTTTTTGATATTTCATTAATCTGCATTAATCTAAATCTAGCAGAGAGAACGTTCGTTTACAATACAGTTGTCCTAGATATTCTTGCTAGAAAAAAATGCCAATAAGTAGTATATTAATTATTAATACAAATGAAAGGAAAAAATGGTCAAAGTTAATATAGAAGATCTTGAAGATAAGTCTCTTTTTTGTTTATATTGTGGCAGTAAATTTATCTGGACCGCTGGTGAACAAAAGTTTTTTATCGAACGAGGCTTGCAAAATATGCCCAAACGATGCAAGCTTTGTACTGCCAAAAATCGCGACAAACTAAGAGAGAAACATCCAATGTGGTGGATAAAATGCCAGAAATGTGGCAAAAAAAATGAAGTGCCTTTTGAGCCACTTACTGAGGATGTTTATTGCGAGGAGTGCTTTTTGAAAGAAATTGAAAAAAGAAATAAAAAAATTACAGAACTAGGCGAAAAAATTCCTGAACAGAATTAGAAAAAATTATTGCTTCTTGATCGTCTTTAGACATCTCGTGCAGACCAAAACACCATTTACCTTTTGAAGGTTTGGTTTGAATGTTCTTTTGGTATGAATCTGTGAGTGAGAGACCTGACTGCCAGAGACAGAACTCTTATAACATATGGCGCATCTTCCCATTGTATTCTCCTTGAAAAAAATAATTGGTAATAACCCAAGCTTTTTGATAAAATTACATAGTCCGACTTGAGGACCTAAATATTTTATCAGAATTAGTTAATTTAATCAACCCATGTTTATACTCTCACTATTACAACAACAGCTCAGTTTTACTAGTCTCTTGATCGTCATCACCACATACGTCGGCGGGATTATCGTCAGTATCGGAATTCATGAATTTGCTCATGCCTACATTGCCAACAAATGTGGTGATCCGACAGCAAAATATGATGGAAGGATGACTCTCAATCCCTTCGCCCACCTAGATGTAGCTGGTACATTTTTACTCTTTTTAATCGGTTTTGGCTGGGGTAAACCAGTGCCAATCAATCCCAATAATTTCAAAGGCAAAAATGACAATTTGAAAGTGGCTTTTGCTGGCATAGTCGTCAATCTAATCGCCGCTTTCCTATTATCGATTCCTAAATATATTGCCCTTAGTCATGGTCTATCAATGGACTCATCAATCTGGCTACAGATTTTAGATTTCCTAATTACAATTAACATTGTTCTCGGTATCTTTAATCTTCTACCCATCCCACCGCTGGACGGCTCACATTTATTTGAGAATATTCTCGATGATGACACTTATAGAACACTCCAAAATATCGGCCCAACTATTCTAATAGGCATAATCATCTTTGGTGTAGTCACAAATCAATCAATTATTTGGAATTATTGGATCGAGCCACTTTCGAGAAGTGTCTCTCTAATTTTCTCCCAAATCATTTCACCGATAATAAGTATTTTCTAAGAACTAGTTTTGAATATTCATGTTGGCAACCATATAGCCAACACCAAATGGATTTTCATATGAGTAAATCTCTGGCTTGTAGGTTCTTTGTGATATTGCTCCAAGCATTATCAACGCGGACCTGTAGCCACACTCTCCGGCCTTTTCGACAGAATCTTCGTCCATATTTAGAACTGAGTAGTCATCGCCTTTTTTAATCGAAGCCATAAACTCTTTATCAAACTTCTCACCATTAAAAACCTCACCCGATTGTGATTGTTGACCAATTCTATGACTCAAGTCACCCGAGGCAACTATGGCGATTCTTTCGCTTGATTTCTTCTCGCAGACCTCAGAGATAATCTGGCCGAAGGCGTAATGCTCAGCCTTTGGCGCCGTCGAATAGCCAATCGGCAGAATCTTACAGGAAAAATCAAGTTTTTGTTTCAAGAAATAATATGGCACCATAACACTATGATCTAATTCATACTCCCCTTCTCCATTATTATAGAGAATAGCCGGTAGCCCTTCGTCCTCAGATTTATCAGCCAATTCAGCCGCAAGCTCAGTATCGCTTTGGCCATGCCATTCAAAATCAGTGACTTGGAATGAATTAAATGAGCCATACAAATCAGCCATGCCACAGATATTAAAAAGGTGTGGATAATGGACCATATGAGGAGAAATAAAAATAATTGTATCTGGTTCGCTTTCAGCCAATTTTTCGCCAAACTTCAAAAGAGCGTTGCTTGTTTTTGTAATTTTCTTTTCCTCACCCTTGCCAATTGATGGAATCAAAAGCGGTGGATGCGGTACCATTCCTGCAAAAACGATCATAACATGCCTTTCTTTAGTAGCTCTATTACTATCACAGTATAGCAAAAAAGTCTAAATAAAATAAGAAAGAAGGCAGAAAGATTGTCTCTCTGCCTTCTTAACCTTATTAGTCCGACCCCCCTTAAATAACTATTTG
>CAYPDD010000038.1:0-6929 GCA_964409395.1 uncultured Candidatus Saccharibacteria bacterium
ACTAAAAATTATATAGCTGTGCACGCTGTAACTTTGCGTTAGAGAAATATTTT
Organism: uncultured Candidatus Saccharibacteria bacterium; assembly: GCA_964409395.1. Lineage (GTDB taxonomy): Bacteria > Patescibacteriota > UBA1384 > XYA2-FULL-43-10 > 1-14-0-10-43-13 > CAYPDD01. The sequence continues at coordinate 54 of CAYPDD010000038.1, forward strand.
TTGTTATTAATTATAGAAAATAAAATGAAAAAAAACAGGGGATTAATCAAAGTTGGCTCATATCTACTTTTATCGATTGGGATAATAGTCTCTTTGTCATTATTGGGGTTGGGCTTATTTCTCTTTTTCTCTTATCCTGAATCTTCCTTCCAAAAGAAAGCTGTTATTGCTGGCTTTTTTGTTGTCTTGGCTGTGATAGTGATTTTATTAACGATTGCGGCGTTTGAATCGATGTTAAAATTACTAGAAGTTGAGCGTGAAGTCGAAGAATTAGAGGAAGAGATTGAGAAAAAATGAAAGAGCCAATAATCAAAGTTGAAAATTTAAAGAAATCATTTTGTATCGGTGAAAATGAAGTCGAAGCACTAAAGGGTGCTGATTTTAATATTGCACCTGGCGAGTTTGTGGTAATTTTTGGTCCATCTGGTTGTGGCAAGAGCACACTTTTATCTCTTTTGGGTGGCTTGGATTGCCCTAGCGACGGAAAAGTTTTTTATAAAAATAATAATATTTTTGATCTGAGCGAAAATAGGCTGGCAGAGTATCGCAGGACTAGAGTCGGCATGGTTTTCCAGCAGTTTAATCTCGTTCCAACTCTTTCAGCCAAGGATAACGTAGCGATGCCGTTGATTCTCGCTGGGGTAAATAGAAAGGAAGCGCATGCAAGAGCAGTTGAGCTCCTTGAGGTTGTCGGATTAGCTGACCGCGCAGAACATCGACCATCAGAGATGTCTGGTGGTCAGCAACAAAGGATTGCAATTGCCCGGGCCTTATCTGCCAATCCAAGCATTCTTTTGATTGATGAACCAACCGGCAATCTTGATATCCCGACTGGTAATGAAATCATGGATTTGATCTGTAAAATAAATAAAGAATGGGGCAGAACGATTGTTCTCGTGACCCATAACCCTGATTTTCTTAAATTTGGTGACAGAATCTTGCATATGCGTGATGGCGAACTGATAAAGATAGAAGAAAATAATAAAAAAGTCTTTTATTCGGAGGATAGTAAGACACCAAAATACTATACTTCGAATAGAAAAGGCTCTATGAAAATTCTGGAGACGCTTCGTTTTTCAAGAATTCATTTCTTTAGCAATAAATTGCGAAGCTTTTTGACAACACTTGGCGTGGCGATGGGAGTTGGTTCAATCGTAACTCTGGTCTCTTTGGGAGTTGGCTTACAAAAAATTACCTCAAGTCAGTTGGCTTCATTGGATGCATTAGTGACGATTAATGTATCTTTGAGCAAGAATTCAACAGACAAGCTCGATGACAAATCGGTGGAAAAGCTAAAAAAGATACCAAATGTAGAGATTGTTAGCCCGTCAGTCACGGTTGCTTCGAAGGCGAATATAAACAATTCTAATTCACAGATAATTGTCCAAGGAGTAGCCCCAAATGCCTTAGATTTTGAGGGCATAAAACTAATAGCAGGAAACAAATTTACAGGGGACAGCGGTGTTATTGTGTCAAAGGGCTTACTAAAAAATTTCGATATAAAGGATCCTGCTACGGCTGTTGGCAAGAATATAAGGCTATCGATGCTTGTTTTGCCGGAGGATTCGAGCAAGATTATGGACTTGAAGAATGTCGAGCTAGACGAAAAGATTGTTGGTGTCTATGCTGACGATTTGATGAGCACGGCGATAATACCACTAAGCTTAGCACAGAAAACAACTGGCGGGACTCTTTATAACAGTATTAAAGTTAAAGCGTTGAATAGATCAAAGGTTGAAGCGGTTCGAGATGAGATTGAGTTAGCTGGTTTTACAACTGCTTCTGTTATTGATTTGATTAAGCAAGTTGATAAGGTATTTTTGATTACCCAAATTATTTTGGGCGTAATTGGTGGCGTCGCCCTAATCGTCGCCCTGATTGGCATCGTTAATATCATGACAATCTCTTTGCTTGAGCGAACACATGAGGTCGGAATAATGAAAGCTATTGGCGCAACGAATATTGATATAAAACGTATTTTTGAATATGAAGTAATAATGTTCGGCTTATATGGTTCGGTTGCCGGAGTTCTTTGCACTTATCTTTTTGGCGAATTTGTAAATTTTATGGTAAATTTACTGATGAAGATGAGCGACATTCCAGGATCAATGCAGATATTCATAACGCCGACGTTTTTCGCTATCGAAATGATTGTTCTGACCGTACTGGTCTCTCTGCTAGCCGGTTTTTACCCAGCTAGAAGAGCCGCAAAACTTTCACCTTTAGAAGCTTTAAGATATGAATAGGAGATAAAAAATGAAAAAGAAAAAAATATTTACAGCGGGTTTCTTTTCTTTTCTGGCAGGTTTCATCTTTACAGCAGTATCGGTTAGCGTTAGCAGTGTTGGTGCTGGTAGCACATATGTTGACCCAAGCGCGGACATATTTCGTATTTTATTTTGGTTCGGTGGTTCGTTTTTGATCTTGGGAATTATTATGATCACCTCCGCTTCAATAACGATGAAGAGATAGAGCTCCTTTTTTAATGAACTTATACAAAAAATTAACTGATATAAATATGCTTGGTCTAGGGGAAAAAAGCTTTTTGAAATTGAAAAAGCTTGGTTTGGAGTCTCCATATGATCTATTTTTCAATTTTCCTCGGAAATATGAAGATTATACTACAGTGACTAAAATCGCTGATATTGGTGAAGCGCAAAATTCAGAAAATCTTGGTAGTAACCAGTCTAGTCGTATTTTTACTGTCAGGGGTACTCTTTTGGGGATCGCCAATAAAAAGACCCGCAGACGAGGTTTTACGGTTACTGAGGCGGTTGTTGCTGATGAGACAGGACCATTAAAGGTAGTTTGGTTTAACCAGCCGTATCTTGTGAAGATGTTAAGTGCCGGCAGGGAATTAATTTTAAGTGGATCAATAAAATTTGATACTTTTTCTAGAGCTTACGTCATGGAGTCACCAACAAGGTCAACTTCAGCCAAGATTGTGCCTATTTATTCTGAAACAGCAGGGATGACGAGTTTTTTTATCGGCAAAGTCTATGCCAAAATAAAACAATATATCAAAGAGCTTGTTGAATGGTTGCCAGCACAAATTTTAGAAAGTCATCATTTAATTTCTCTGCGTAATGCTGTAGTAAATATTCATGAACCAAAAAGTTTGGCAGAACTTCAAAAGGCACAAAGACGCTTAGCTTTTGATGAGCTGTTTATTATTTCTCTAAAGGCTAATATGGCAAAATTAGAGATTGAGAAAAAAACAGCGCCAAGGATTTCGCCCGATATCGATAGTATTAAAGATTTTATAAAAAATTTGCCCTTTGAATTAACTGGTGATCAGAAAAAAGCACTTTGGCAGATCATTCAGGACTTGGATAAGCCGACACCGATGAATCGTCTATTAAATGGTGATGTTGGTAGTGGCAAGACGATAATAGCCGCAATTGCTTCGTTGGCCGTAAAAGGGTCAGGGCTTAGAACAATTGTAATGGCGCCAACTGAAATTTTGGCGGTTCAGCATTATGAAGTTTTCAAAAAAATATTCAGTGATGAAGAGGTCGGTATTATCACTTCTTCGAGAAAAGAGAACAAGAATGCTGTAATTCTTGTCGGCACTCATGCGCTGTTAAATTTAGATAAGCTGGATAATCTGGGGCTGGTAATAGTTGATGAACAGCATCGTTTCGGCGTCAAACAAAGGGCTAGTTTGCAAGAGTTGTCAACGGGGGACAAACAATCTACGAAAATGTCTCCTCATTTCTTAAGTATGACAGCTACGCCAATTCCGCGGACGCTCCATCTGGCCTTATTTGGTGATCTCGACGTTTCTTTAATTAAAGAAAAGCCTACAAATAGGAAAGAGATAAAAACACGTTTTGTCGAGTCTTGGAATAGGGAGAAGGCCTACAATTTTATTCAAAAACAGATAGAGGCAAAAAGACAGGTTTTTGTCGTTTGTCCTTTAATAGAGGATAAAAGTTCCGTCCTGACCGATGAGCCGGTTGCCAATTTATTTGAAGTTGAGAGAAAATCAGTCAAAGCTGAATCAGAAAAATTACATGAAATTTATCCTAATTTTAAGATAGGCATGCTACATGGCAAGATGAAGGCTAAAGAAAAACAGGAGATTATGGATAACTTTTCTAAAAATGAGATAAACATCTTGGTTAGTACTTCGGTCATTGAAGTCGGTGTCGATATCCCAAACGCTTCGGTGATGATAGTCGAAGATGCAGAAAGATTTGGCTTGGCCCAAATACATCAGTTTAGGGGTAGAGTGGGCCGAAGTAGTCATCAATCTTTTTGTTTTCTTTTCTCCAACACTCAAAGCGAGAAGGCTCTTCATCGTCTTAAAAGCTTAGAGGCAATCTCTGACGGATTTGAATTAGCAGAGATAGATTTAGAGATGCGTGGCCCAGGAGCAATTTTCGGCACGGAACAATCTGGGATGCTTGATCTTAAAATGGCGTCAATATCAGACAGGATGCTCGTGCTCGAAGCTTCAAAAGCAGCGAAAGAAATAGCTCCTAAAATCGCTGATTATCCTCTTATTTTAGAAAAAATCCAGAAATACTTAATAAATAAACACTTAGAATAAAAAAGACTTATAAAGTGTTTATTTATGGAAGATTCTCCTGACAAAAAAACAGGTTTTGATTTAATACTCGACCGTTATAAATCTTTAATCGACATCTTTTTGTTGCTGACCATTCTTCTGAGCTCAATTTTCTTATTGTGGCGACAAAATTATTTTGTGCCAGAGATCGAGAAAAGAGTGAAGATAATGGAGAATAAAATTGAGAGCTTGTCTAAAGATAAAATTGCCGAGGCTTTGCCTTCGACAGTTGAGGTCGAAAAAATTATCATTGATAGCAAGGAATTAACTGGATCTAGTGGTGAGGTCGGTAAAGTAGCCGGAGCAAGTACAGTTAGCTCCCAACCGAAACCGGTGGCTACAAAGAAGGTAACTGCCAAAATAAATATTAATACTGCTTCCGAGGCGGAGCTTGATACTTTGTCGGGTATTGGTCCGGCGTATGCGAAGAGGATTATTGATTATCGCCAGAGTAAAAATGGCTTCAAAAGCATAGAGCAGATAAAAGAGGTTAAGGGGATTGGGGACGCAATCTTTGGTAAGATTAAAGACCTAATAACTATTTAAATAAAAAAGAACGGGATAACCCCGTTCTTTTTTATTCATGTAATTCTTTATAGTGTGCTGGATATTTCTTCTATGAGATTTTTTTCTTCATCTTTCATCTTCTGAACTTTTGAGAGTAAACCATCAAATTTGCTAACTTTTTCCTGAAGATCGGCTAACTCTTTTCCGGCTTTATCTCTTTTGTCGGTAATATCCTTTTCTAGCTCAGTGAGTGACTTTCCGTCAGCTGAAACATCCATCTTTGGTTCCTCGGTTTCTACTGGCTTGTCCTCAACAATTATTTCTTCGGCTTTATCCTCAGTTTCGTTCTCTGTATCCTCTTCTTTAATCTCATCAGCAGAAGGAACTTCTATTTTGACATCATCGCCTGCAGTTTCGGCTTCCTTTTCTTCTATCTCTTTTATGCCTTCATCATCTCGGATAGACGATGGGTCGACAGTAAAATCATTATCAAAAGAATCATCAGGTTTGCTGTTGGCAAAATCTGAGCCTTTTTCCTCGACTATATCATCGCTCTTAGCCTCAGGTTTACTCTCTGCTTTTGGCAGGTCCCAAGGTGCGCTTGTCGTTGCTGGTGTTGTAGTAGCAGCAACAACAACAGGGGTAGCACTATTAGTAGTTTTGACTGGGTCGACGGTAGCTGGAGCATTATTTTGATCATCTTGCCCAGATTTGTTCCATCCAAAGTCCATATATCCCTCCTTTTGAGATATTTATATTTAGCTAATTATATTTTAGCTATAATATTTTATTTTTGCAATTTATTTTTTAAATTGTTTTTAATAGACTATTTTTATCTAAGTGTCTTTTTGATTTGAGAAAGAAGAAGCCAACTACACCAAAGGTTATAACGGGTGATACCCAGCTAGGAATTTCAACGCCGAAGCTATCAAGTAGCATTATACTGCCGAGAAAGAGGATCGAATACATTGCGCCATTTTTTAGAAATATATATTTTTTTATTCTGTCTATATTGCCAATAGTTAGTTGTCTTACAACGATCGCGCCGATGCCATTGCCGATTAATATTAGCGGGACGGAGAGAGTAAAAGCAAAAGCTCCTAGGACGCCGTCAATAGAGAAAGTTGCATCAATTACCTCTAAATATAGAATCTTGCTGATATCAGACATACCACTTTTCATCATCTTTTGTTCACTTTGCTCGGCATTTTGTTTAAAACCATGAGTGATAAAGAAGGCGGTTGAACCAATGACAGCCCCAAAGGCCATCAATGGGTTCATCTGAAGAGCAAGCCAAACTACAGCACTTAAAATTATTGAGACTACAGCATAAAACCAAACACCATTTGAATAGAAGAATTTTTCGCCGATGATGCCAAAATTTTTGCTTTCGAGAAAAAGCCAGTGGAAAAAGAGAAAAACTAAAAATGTTCCACCTCCGGCAAGAAGGATAGGTGCTGATTTTTCAATCGAGTGTAAAACTTGAGGGTCGCTACTAAAAGTGGCGGTCAGAGAACCAATAAAGCCGAGACTTGGAGTTGCGAACCAAACTATTACCCATGGCAGGAGTCCTCGAACAAGAAAAACAGCGAAAATAATACCCCATAGCAGGAACCATTTGCGGTACTTTTCCTTCATCGTTGATAATACTTCAGCATTTATAATGGCATTATCGATGCTGGAAACAACCTCAAAAAGACAGAGCCCGAGAACAATAACTATGATTGAACCAAAATCCATATTTATCTCTTTTTATTAATAATCTGTCTTATAATACCGAAACTAGATTTATTAGG